>JAYVYF010000346.1:0-8773 GCA_043784585.1 Burkholderiales bacterium | reverse complement strand
TGGCCAGCGTGAGGTTATTTTTTTCGTCGATTAGGAATGCATCTTTCGAGCCTTGTCCGCCAAAAATGTACAGCTTGCCGTCAATCATTTTCCAGGTGTTGCCGTCGCCACCCCATGGAATGCCATAGACGATGCCGTTGGCGCAGTAGCCGCCGAATTCGGGTAAATATTTGGTGGGTTCTTTGTCGAACAATGCTTTATTTTCGGCGCTGGAAAAATAAAATACGATATCTTTATAGTTGGTTTTAAATTGCGGTGAACCAACTGTGTCTTTATTGGCGACGAAGTAGCTCACCACGTCGTAGCCTTTTAGCATGAGCGGCGTGCCGGCTTCATCGGGTGTGGCGTTGACCGGTTTGTAGCCTTGGCTGGGATTTTGCGCCTTGATCGCGCCACATCCGCCCAGGAAAATTATGCAGGCGGCGATTAAAACTGCCCCGCCTATTTTTGATGCATTTTTCATATTTGATGGCATGGGTATTTCCTTTCAGAATTAATTGAAATATTTACATTGGTAGTTTGGACGTGGCTATGAGGCATTTAGTTCGTTTGGTAACAAAAAAGCGTTGCCCCAAGACCTAATATCAACGCGCTTCGCAGAGGCCTGTTTGGCAAAGGCATCTGCCTCCACCTCCACCCGTTCGGGCATCGCCATTGAAAAAACCGCGCCTCGCGTTGGCCGTGAGCCAGACATCATTGGTCTTGATTCCACGACATTACGGTTACTTTTCATTGCTGGGTGTCAGCAGCGCGACAATTGCGACCTCATCCCAGGTTGTTACTATGCCTTGGATGAATGCATCCAAGCCGTCAAGATGCTCGCATTGTTCGACGTGTTTCGCGGGCAACGCGGCGAATTTGCGCGTAATGCCGCCCAAAAACATATTCGCGCATGCCGACATGCCGTGGCCATAAACCACCGTATTAAGTTTTCGCTTACGAATGTTGTTGCCGATTAACCGCCCCACGTTTGAATCGTCGCTGCTGGATTGATCGAAAGCAATCGTGGTGATGGCGCCGTCAGGGCCACCGCCGAACGTCGCAAGGAAAATATTTAGTCGCCAACTCTCAACATAATTTTGCCGATATGGGCGCTCGATTCCATCAGCTTGTGGGCGTCAATAATCTGATCAAGTTCGAATGTTTGATGTATCACTGGCTGCACTTTTTTACTTGCCAATAGCGGCCAAACGTTTTCTTTTAGCGCAACCGCAATCGCGGCTTTTTGAGCGTCGGACCGTGCGCGCAGCGTGGAGCCGGTAATCGTCTGCCGCTTCATCATCACCGGCCGAAAATCGACGCTAGCGATGCCGCCTTCCAAAAACGCGATGAAACAATAACGGCCTTCAAGTGCCAGCGAGCGCAGATTTTTTTCGATATAGCTGCCGCCCACCATATCCAGAATTACGTCCACGCCTTTCTTTTGAGTAGTCGCGGCAATCGCCGCCACCCAGTCATCGGTTTTATAATTAAAAACATGATCGGCACCGATGGATTTGCAAAACGCGGATTTTTCAGCGTTGCCGACGGTCGTAAAAACTTCTGCGCCGTACGCTTTGGCAAGCTGAATTGCGGTGAGCCCGATGCCGCTTGATCCGCCGTGCACCAAAAAGTTTTCGCCCGACTTTAATCTGCAGGTGTCAAATACGTTTACCCATACCGTGAAAAAATTCTCCGGTATACCCGCCGCCTGCAACATAGAAAGCCCCGCAGGAATCGGCAAACAATGTGCAGCCGGTGCTGCGCAATATTCGGCATAGCCACCGCCTGGCGTGAGCGCGCATACGGCATCGCCGATTTTCCACTGCGTCACGTTGGCGCCGACAGCGACAATTTCGCCTGACACTTCCAATCCCATAATCGGCGAAGCCGTAGGTGGCGGCGCATAGCTGCCTGCACGTTGCAACAAATCCGGGCGATTCACGCCCGCATAGGTGACGCGAATCAGCACGTCGTCTGGCCCCACGTTTGGTCGTGCGCATTGCGCAATGTGCATGACCTCCGCAGCACCGGCGCCGCTCACGGCAACGTGGCGCATCGTGGCGGGAAGTTTTGAAATGACAGACATTGAAATCCTTTGTTTAAGAGTCAGTTATGCTGTGATGCGTCAAGGCTAAGTTTTAAAATTATAGGCTCCGCACAAAATCATTTTCACTTCCTTTTTTGATTGCCCACCATGTCTAAAAATTCTGATTCAACCGACGTCAAGACCATTCGCCCCATCATCGGCAACGGCAAGCTAAAACTTGTCGATATTGATACTAAATCAACCTGCGGTTTTGATGGCGATAAAGCGGCCGGTTTGGCGATCATTGATGAAATTTCGCTGCGACTGGATGCGCTGCAAACCTTGCTCTATGCAGAGCAAAAACATAAAGTCATCATCGTGTTGCAGGCGATGGACACGGGCGGCAAAGACGGCGTGATTCGCAAAGTGTTTTCACAAATCAATCCGCAGGGGGTGCGCATTGCCTGTTTTAAAGCCCCGACGCCGGTAGAACTCTCCCATGATTATTTATGGCGCGTGCATAGCCAGGCGCCGGAAAGAGGCGAGATTGTGGTGTTCAACCGCAGTCACTACGAAGATGTGCTGATCACGCGCGTCCACGATTTGATTGATGATGCGACAGCCAAGCGCCGGTTTCGCCAGATCAATGATTTCGAGGCAATGCTGACTGAAGAGGGCGTCACCGTTCTCAAATTCTTTTTGCATATTTCAAAAGATGAGCAAAAACAGCGCCTTCAAGACCGGCTGGATGACCCTACAAAAATGTGGAAATTTAACATCGGTGATATGGCGGAACGCGAGAAATGGGCCGATTATCAGCGCGTTTACGAGGATGCCATTAACGCCACCTCATCCCCTCATTCGCCTTGGTACGTGGTGCCGGCTGATCGAAACTGGGTTCGCGATTTATACGTGTCGTCAGTACTGGTAAAGACGCTGGAAGATTTGAAAATGGCGTATCCGAAGCCCGCGGACGGTTTGGATAAGTTCAAGATTGTGTAATCTTTTTGGTGTTTATTACCGGCTATTTAGGGATCACGATTGAAGAATAGGGTTCGCTGCGCTCCCCCCATCCTATCCAACTCATTCTTTATGCCGAAATCAAATGGGATCACGGTAGCGTTTCGGTGCATTAAATTGATGCACCGCACCATCTTTCGCGAGGCGCACTAAGCCCCTCTAAGCCCTTATGTTAAAATAAAAAATTATGAATTTAGCAAAAAATTGATGGTGTTCACCGTCAATTCCAAGGAAAAGTGTCATGCCAATTTATGCCTATAAATGTTCCGCTTGCGGACACACCAAAGACGCACTGCAAAAAATGTCGGACGCGCCGCTGATCGTCTGCCCAGCTTGCGGTCAGGCAACGTTTTCAAAACAAGTTACTGCCGCCGGATTTCAGCTCAAGGGTGGTGGCTGGTATGTTACCGATTTTAAAAGTGGCAATCCACCCGCATCCACCGCCAAAACAGACGGTGATGCGAAGGCTGCGCCTGCGGTCGCGGATGGCGCTTCTGCTAAGCCAGAAACCAAGAGTGATCCTGCAAGCGCCTCGCCAGCCACTTCTGCCCCAGCAGCCGCGCCCGTAGCGGCGACACCCGCTGTAGCCGCCAAACCAAGCCCCGCTGCGACCACTTAATACAAGATCTCAAAAAGCTTTATGCGCAAATATCTTCTCGCCGGCGTTCTCGTATGGATTCCGTTGGTCATCACCGGCTGGGTGCTGAAGTTTTTAATCGACACCATGGATCAGACCATGCGGCTGGTACCGGAACGTTTCCGCCCGGAGGCGCTGATCGGCTTTAATATCCCTGGCTTGGGCACAATTCTGACGGTATTAATTGTGTTTTTGACCGGCGTGCTGGCCGCAAATTTTTTTGGCAAGCGTCTGCTCAGCGTGGGCGATACTATTTTGCAGCGCATCCCGATCGTGCGCTCAATCTACGGCGGCGTGAAGCAAATTTCTGACACGCTGTTTTCATCTGACGGCAAAGCCTTCCGCAAGGCCGTGCTGGTGCGTTATCCGCAACACGATACGTGGACCGTCGCGCTACTCACGGGCGAGCCTGAGCATGAAGTCACTGATCATCTGGGTTTTGAAAATTATTCTGTATTCGTGCCGACGACGCCGAATATCACCGCCGGATTTTTTTTGATTGTAGCCAAGAGCGAAGTCATCGAGCTTGAAATGAGCGTTGACCAGGCGCTGAAATACATTATCTCGATGGGCGTGGCCGAACCGGCTCGCGCGGTCAAATTTATTCCTGATCCACATCGCTCCAACGGGGCCGAGCTAAATCAAGCCGGTACCGACTCCGATCGGTAGCCGTCGCAGTTAATCGGCGGCGGCGGTTTGAATGTCTTCTTTAAATGTCACAAAGCCGACGTAATTTATTGGTGATGCAGCGTACCAATTTTGATCGGCGTCTATTCGCTGAATCTGTTTGTATATTTAGTGCTGCCAGGCAATTAGCCACCCATATTTTTTAGGATTTCATCATGAGAACCAATTACTGCGGCTTGATCGACTCAAGCTATCTTGGTCAAACTATCACCGTTTTCGGCTGGGCACATCGACGTCGTGACCACGGTGGCGTCATCTTTATCGACTTGCGCGACCGTGAAGGCCTGCTGCAAATCGTGATCGACCCCGACACACCGGAAACCTTCGCCACCGCTGACAAATCACGCAATGAATTTGTGTTGAAAGTCACTGGCCTGGTGCGTCCGCGCCCGGATGGCACCGTGAATAAAAATTTGAAATCAGGCGAAGTCGAAGTGCTCGCTAAAGACATCGAAGTCTTGAACGCGTCGCTGACGCCGCCGTTCATGATTGATGATGAAAACATCAACGAAGAAACGCGCTTGAAATATCGTTATCTCGATTTGCGTCGCCCGCAAATGCAGGCCAATCTGCGGCTACGTCATCGCGTCGCCAGTGCGGCGCGGCGTTATCTGGATGATCTGGGTTTTGTGGATATTGAAACACCGTTTCTCTACAAATCCACCCCTGAAGGCGCGCGCGAATTTTTGGTACCCTCGCGGATCCACGATGGCCATTTCTATGCGCTGCCGCAGTCACCACAGTTGTTCAAACAATTGTTGATGGTGGCTGGTTTTGATCGCTATTATCAAATCGTCAAATGCTTCCGCGACGAGGATTTGCGCGCGGATCGTCAGCCGGAATTTACCCAGATTGATATCGAAACTTCGTTCCTGAACGAGCGTGAAATTCAGGACATCATGGAGGGCTTGATCAAAAAAATGTGGAAAGCCGGGCTTGATATCGACCTGCCCGATTTTCCGCGTATGGTCTATGCTGAAGCAATGGCGCGATTCGGTTCGGATAAACCTGACCTGCGCGTGACGCTTGAATTAACCGAGCTGACGGATGTCATGAAAACAAGTGACTTCAAAGTGTTCCGCGCAGCCGCAGACATGAAAAACGGCCGCGTCGCCGCCATCTGCGTGCCTGGTGGCAATGAAAAATTCTCGCGTAAGGAAATTGATGACCTCACGGCGTTCGTCGCGATTTACGGTGCGAAGGGATTGGCGTATATAAAATGCAACGACGTTTCAAAACTTAGTGAAGAGGGCCTGCAATCGCCGATTATCAAATTCCTGAATGCCGAAACGCTGGGCAAAATTATCGAGCGTTGCAATGCAAAGAATGGCGACCTGATTTTCTTCTGCGCCGACAAAACCAAAGTGGTGAACGACTCGCTCGGTGCGCTGCGCAGCAAAATCGGCCACGAAAAAGGCTTTGCCGAAAAGGGCTACAAGCCATTGTGGGTAGTCGATTTCCCCGCGTTCGAATTTGATGAAGAAAGCAATCGATACGTATCTGCCCACCATCCCTTCACCGCGCCAAAAGACGAGCACCTGCAATACCTCGACAGCGATCCATCGAAAGTCCTGGCTAAGGCCTACGACGTCGCCATGAACGGTTGGGAAATCGGTGGCGGCTCGGTGCGCATCCATTCGCCCGAATTGCAAGCCAAGCAATTCGCTACCCTCGGCATCAGTGAAGAAGACCAGCGCGCCAAATTCGGCTTCCTGCTCGACGCGCTTCAATACGGCGCCCCCCCGATGGGCGGGGTCGCGTTCGGCCTAGACCGCATCGTCACCCTCATGTGCGAAAAATGGGATTCCATCCGCGACGTCATCGCCTTCCCGAAAACCCAGCGCGGGCAGGATTTGATGATCGACACGCCATCAGTTGTGCCCGATAAGCAGCTACGCGATTTGCATATCAAGTTGCGCAATGTGGCAGCGGTACCGGTGAAGGCGGCGTAATTTTATGCGGCATCAAGATCAAAACTATTTGGCGGTGGGTTGGACTTGGTAAAGCCAGACCAATACGAAACGTTCTCACGAATCTCGAAAAGAAGGGTTCCCACGCTCAACGCAATGGGAATACACGGTGGCTTGTTTTACCAGCTAGAGCATAAGATGAAGTATTACCTCAAGCGAAAAAATGAAGACGCAGTTAATCCAGACGGCATTCGATTGAGATAACCCTCAAACATCTTGAGTCAGCAAGCAGCCCGGCGAGAAGCGCCAGCGTATCCTAGGTTCGCCACTCATTTTAAAAATTAAAAGTGCAATACTAGTGGGGCGTTTGACGCATTTATAGCCTGCGATGCCTGCTAATGCTAGTGTTTACCGTTTTCAGAACACCCGCTTACCCCGCCTCGTATAATTAGTAAGTCTATTTTTTTGAAAGCGCGTATGACCACATCCCCTATCTCACTTATCGTTCACGGCGGCGCGGGTAGCTGGCGTCCAGGTTCTGAAGCGGAGGCGGTGGCAAGTATGTCTGCCGCTGTTTTGGTGGGACGGAAAATTCTCGAATCTGGCGGCTCGGCACTTGACGCGGCCATCGCCTCTGCGGTCGCGCTGGAAGACAATCCGATCTTCAACGCGGGCACGGGTGCGGTGCTCAATCTCGATGGTTTTGTGGAGATGGATGCTTGTGTGATGGTGTCACCAGGCGGCGAATTTAAGACAACGCGCATTGGTGCGGTCACGGGTTTACAGCGGGTTAAAAATCCGATTATCGTGTCAAAGCAAGTGATGGAAGAAACTGATCACGTCATGCTGACGGGTGACGGCGCGCAGCGCTTTGCGCGAGTGATGGGTCACGCTGATTACGATCCGATCACGGCGGATCGGCGTGCGGATTGGCAAGATAAGCGTTCAAAATTGGAATCACAGCCCGATACGAGCTCGCGTCAATTCAAACTCCGCGGCTTCTTAAAAACGCATCCTGAATTCGCCGGCGGTACGATTGGCGTGGTCGCGCGCGATGTCCATGGCGTGATTTGTGCCGCGACGTCTACCGGCGGCTACACCATGAAGCTGCCCGGGCGCGTCGGCGATACGCCGCTGCCGGGCTGCGGCACCTATGCCTCAACGTTCGCGGGGGCGAGTGCCACCGGCACGGGCGAATACGTAATTCGCTCACTCGCGTGTCGGCAGATTTCAGATAACGTCGAGCGTGGCATGTCGATCGCGGAAGCGGTGGACGCGATGCTCGATCAGCTCGGTCGGGATTTTGACGCGGACGTCGGCTTTATCGCGATTGACGCCCATGGCGTGCCATATGGGAATCATCGTACCCGCGATATGCCGCATGCCTATTTCAGTGGCTCATCAGAAATCGTGGCGAAAATGCGCGTTGAAAAATGACGGTGTTGTTGCAAACCGAGCGACTGAGTTTGCGGCGTTTTACTTGGGATGACGTCGATAATGTGCTGCTGATTTCAGGCGACCCCGACGTGATGCGCTACATCGGCGACGGCGCTGTCGATGATCGCGAAGGGGCTAAAAATCGGTTAGCGCGGTTCATGAGCCATTACGAAAAATATCCGGGGCTCGGTTACTGGGTTGCCGAAAAAATGTCGGCGCGTGAATTTATCGGCTGGTTTGCGTTGAAATATATTCCCAAAACCGTTGAAGTGGAAGTCGGTTATTTATTGCGCGGGTCTGCGTGGGGCCACGGGTTTGCGACCGAAGGGGCGGCAGCGTTGCTGGCTTACGGTTTTGATGAAATTGGCTTGAATCGCATCGTCGCGGTTACGCATATTGAAAACACGGCATCGCAAAACGTGATCAAAAAAATTGGTTTGCGCGATTGCGGCATGGGGCATTACTACGACCGCGATTTGGCTTATTTTGTTGCCGAGCGCCAAGGGGTCGTCAACCCCAAGGCCTGATAAGCACCCGATGATAAAAATACCCCAATCGTTATTGCCGCAATGCCGAGGTAATCAGTTGGCTTGGGTATTTCGCCGAGCAGCGGAATTGCCGCCAGCATGGCGAGCACCGGCACCAATGAGGCGAAGCTGGCGCCCAGTGATGCGCCTAAAATCGACACCGCCCGCGCATACGAAAACAGCGAAATGATGCTCACGAAAATGCCCTGGTAAATTGTCTGTATCAGCACTGCATCAAGCGGCGCTTCGGCAATCCGGTGCGGCAGCCACAACACATAAATTGGCAGATAAATAATGGCCGACACCACCGACACCACCGCGGCCGCTTGCAAGGCGTTAAATCCCGTTGCTGATGCCCTGCGCATCGCCACCGTGAAACTCGCCCAGCAGATCGCGGCGGCGATAAACAGCAAATGCCCGCGCCAATAGCCGGTCTCAAAATGCGTCAGGCCCACGCCGACAAAGATGATGATGCCAACCGGAATGAGCGCAAGTCCCAGTTTGCGTATCCCGCTGATTTTCTCTTTCAGAAAGTACATCGCCAACA
>JAYVYF010000345.1:0-5384 GCA_043784585.1 Burkholderiales bacterium | reverse complement strand
TCTTTTACTGGGCGTTTCTGAAAGGCGATGATATTGTTCGCGGCACCGGCTTTGCGCCACTGCCACCGGAAGTGCAAGCGCGCGTCGTGCGATTGCTGGGTGACGTGAAATCTCAGGATCGTTTGCCGATTGATTACACTAGCGACGCCCAGCACCAAATAATTCTGGCGATGTGCTGATTGATATTGTGGGCTGCAGTTCTTATCAGCAATTAAAAAGCGCCGAAAATTGGGCGCTTTTTATTTTGCGGAGCTTACAAATCCCGGACTGCTACTGTAATCTGGGACAACACACACAAGCACAATCAAACACTAAACACCGATCACACCGCCGTCGTTACGATAGTCTGTCATCGCACCCGTGAGGCGTGGCCCATAGCATTTTTTGCGCTAAGGCTGAACGGCAATTTGATTGATCGGCAGATAGAGCTTCAAGCACGTGCCACCTTTGTCCAGATGCACAATTTCTAATCTGCCGCCCAATTTCGCGGCACGACTTCTCATGTTTTCAATGCCACGGCCGTTGCTATGCGATTGCGCCAATCCCACGCCGTCATCCGCCACGCTGACCAGAACGCGATTGTTTGCATAATCTACGCTTGTTGAGAGCGTAATTATTTTTGCCTCTGCGTGTTTGAGCGTATTGGTAAATGCCTCTTGCACGATGCGCAACACGCTGCGAACGTTTTCGGCATCCAGATACTCGAGCGGCGGTAAATCTTTGACGGCCCATTCAAGCACAATGCCCGCCGCGTTTAAACGCGGGCCAAGGCGGTAACGCAGATTACCGAGCACCACCAATAAATCGCTCTCGACGGGTTCCAGCGAATCAATCGTAATTTTAAGCTCGTCGATGCAGTCTGTCAGCGCTTCAGACATCTGATGGCTGGTAAGTGTACCCATGCGCGCGAGTGCCAGCGTGGACATCAGGTGCGAGCCAATACCGTCATGCATATCGCGCATCAGGCGCTGGCGTTCCTCGGCGGTGGCGCGCTGCTGGTCGAGTCGGCGCATCTGTTCAAAACTGACGGCTAATTGTTTTTCGCGTTCGGTGATGCGATCCGAAAGCTGGGCATTGAGCGTTTCGTAATTATTCAGCGTGCCGACAAATCGGGAAACCAGCAGCGCCGCCACGGCGGCGACGAACAGCGGTAGCCCCAGCGGGAGTAAATACAGCCGGTCAAAGCCGAGCAATTCTCCATAATTAATTAGGTCGTGCACGCCCAACGCGCCGTTGACCACCAGCGCCAGCAGCATCAGCAGATTTTCGGGTGAAAACCTGCGGCTGAGTGAACGCACTAATATCCACAAAATGGCGATGCCCAGCAAGCCCACAGCATAGTTAAAATATTCGGTCGCGAGCCCGTACCAGTGCGAAGGCGTGAAGATAAGCGCAACTGTTGATATCGTGATGAAGATCCACATTGCGTGCTCAAACCGTGGCGATCTGTCGTTGGCAAATCTCAACACGAAACTAAGCTGCAAGGCCGTCAGAATGCCGAGCGCCGGTATCGCGAAATACGCCAAGGGGGAAGTGTAGTCACGAATAAAATAATGCGCGGTGCGTATTGCCGATACCAGACACATCAATGCGTAAAGACCGAACATCGCTTCGGCGCGACGTTTAGCCCAAATCCAGACTGCCAACACGCCCGATAACAGCACTAGGGCGGTGATGAATTTGGGCAGCGTATTTTGTGCGAAATAACGACGCTCCCAAAGCTCGCGGATCGGAACGGCATCGCCAATGTACACCGCGGACAAACCGGCACGACCAAAACTATCAGGATGTAATCGTACCAAAATCTCATTTGTACCCGGGTGCAACAGCGCGAGCGGCACCACAAAATATTGCGCAATATTCCAATTGACTTCCTGCCGCCCAATATCGCCACTGACACCGAGCAGCGAGCCATTGACATAAACGGCAATATTGTTGGTGGCCCGCGGAATATAAAGCGATATGGGTGTTTGTGTATCCGATGACGTTATTGGCGTTGACGCAACCTGTGACGTGGAGGTTGCCGATACTGCGGTCGCTTCAAAGTTAACTTTGAGCCGATACCAGCCGAGCAACTCGCGCGGCCTGCCTTGTTTGCTCCAGCTGTCTGGTAGCGTGATGGCTTGCCAGTTTGCGGTTGCTGTCGGTGGAATCAGCGGGTTGACGCCGGGGGCATCCGCTTGCAAAAATTCGGCTTGGGTGATTTTTGTAATCGGGCCTTGTGCGCTGAAGCGCGTTTCAGTTTGCGCTTCAGTGTTGAGCCCAGTTTGTATCAACAACTTATCGTCAGCCCGCGCTACAGTATTCACGACGAGTGCGAGTGGGAACGCAAGGACCAGCGCAAGAGCCAGCGTCGATAACCAGACCAAGGCAGGCGCACGCTGGCGTATTTCCATGCTCACACCAGGCCGGCAAAACAGGTGGTTGCAATGCCGCTTGAGATCACGTTACAGGGTGCGGATAATACCCATCCGGTTTGCTTCAAATACAGCTTCGCCTCGCGAGTGAACGGCGAGCTTGCGATAGATTTTTTTAACATGACTGGTGACCGTGTGCGGAGAGATTCCCATGAGTTTACCCATCTCCGGATAGTTGTAACCTTTGGAGGCCAACATCAAAATTTCTCGTTCACGCGCCGAAATCGCGACCTCTTCCGGCAGCACGCCCGACATCACGTCACTCGGTAGCGGATTAGTGATGGCTTCAGATTGAAACCGTTTCAACAAACGGCGTGCAATGATCGGACTGATCGGCGAACCGCCCGCGATCAGTTCGCGAATGCCGGATAGGAAATTTTGTTCCGACGCATCTTTTAATAAATAGCCAGACGCACCAGCCTCGATTGAAGCCAGCACATGCTCTTCATCGCCAAACACGGTGACCACCATGCATTCACAATTGGGCAGTGTTGTGGTGGCGCGACGGATGACTTCGATCCCGGAAATGTCGGGCAAGCCGAGATCCACCAGCACCACATCGGGTTTGAGCGAGCCGAGCACCGCCAACCCTTCGTTACCGGTGCCCACGCTGCCCACCACCTCAAAGGTCGGGTCGGTCGATAAAATAGCGGCGTATCGCGCCCGAAACGCGACATCATCTTCAACAATCAAAACGCGCGGCATGACGATGGTTCTCTCTCAGGAATTATTTTTTAAGTATTCGATATTGTAGTGCTTGGCACTGGGGGCTTGGATATCCCTCGATTGGGGTATGCGATTCACGCTATTTGTAAAGCTGTTGCAAGACGAGGCGATGCTAAAGAAATTATCGAAAACACAAACTCTTCATTCTTAGCGGCTTTCACAGCAACAATGGCCCAAACGCTGCTTTGATAGCGGCTTTTAGAATTTTAATCCAAGGCATCGTAACGTGGGCTGCACGCCCTGTAAGTCGCAGGCCAAGCCAATCGACTATTATCTGAAACGAAACAACGATCGAGATACCGCTATCCGCGATCTTGATGGAGGCGGCTATATGCCCGAGAGTTAGCCTACTTCGCAAGCAGCCTCCACGCCTTATTTTTTAGTTTTTTTCGACTTGGGCGTTGTTTTAGCCTTTTCAAAGTCCTCGCTGCTGGGTGCACCTGGGTCCGACGGCTTGCGCATGTGCTCTTTACTTCCTTGGGCAATACGCTCTTGTTTCGCGTGAATATGGGCATAAAGGCCAGGTTTGGCTGTGGTCATTTGGCGTCCTCTTGGTTTGTGGATGCATGCTCAGCGCGACTGCGTAAACAGTTACCCCTAGCCGAGATTTTGCGGCCGCAGCGATCGCTACACTGATAGACAGCTGCTTAAACCATCGTAGGACAATCGCTAAACCGCGGTAGCACAGATGGGGACCGGCCTTGCCTCTTGCCTCACCCACGCTTCCATGCAATCGTTCAACCATGGCTTGTTCTCTCCAAATCAAATTGCACGGCGCGGTTCACCACGTCACGTCACTTCAGTTGGCGACCGGCACTAAGCCAGCCTCGAAGGTGACGATCAATCCAATCCCGACCACGCGCAGTGCCTCTGGAAAATCGTGACCTCAACACGCATTTCACTTACAAAAAGCTCACCCATTAAACCCTCCTATCCATGCGGTGTTCGGGCGAAAAACGGCCCATGAAGCGCGTCTATTGGCGGCTTGCAAAAAAGCCCGATATTATTCGGGCTTTTTTGCTTTATCGTTAGCGCATCTAGGGGCTAAAAAATTTACTCCAGCTTGATACCTTTTTTCACCACAATCGCCTTCATTTTGTCGTATTCAATTTTAATGTCTTTGGCAAATTCAGCGGGTGTATTGCCGACTGGGTCAGCGCCTTGTTGGGCAAGTTTTTCTTTGGTCGCCGGATTGTTGACTGCTTTTACCGAGGCCGCATAAAGCTTATCAACGATTTCTTTCGGTGTTTTTGCGGGTACCACCAAGCCGTACCATGCGGGGTCGTTTACTTCTGCCATGCCGAGTTCTGCAAAGGTCGGGATATTCGGATAGGCGGCCAAACGTTTTGGCGCAGCAACGGCGAGCAGCCGCAGCTTGCCGGCATCAATCTGTGCTTTTGAAGACGGCAGGTTATCGAATAAAACCGGCACCTGGCCGCTGATCACGTCAATCACGGCAGGGCCGGCACCTTTGTACGGAATATGCGCCATATCTGTGCCGCTGGCAGCCATGAACAGCTCGCCCATCATGTGGCTGATTCCGGCGGTGCCTGAAGTGGCGAATGAATATTTATTGGGATTCTTTTTCAGTAGTTCAATAAATTCTTTGAAGTCTTTGGCAGGCACGGATGGGTTCACCGCTAGTATGTTGGGTACGGCTACAAATTTCGTTACCGGAATAAAATCCTTAAAGTTGTTGTACGGAATACGCGAATTCGCTGCCGGATTTACCGCCATTGTCGAGACGGTGGCGACGCCGAGTGTGTAACCATCCGGCGCTGATTTTGCGACCACATCGGCTCCAATCGAGCCGCCGCCGCCGCCTCGGTTTTCGACAATAACAGGCTGCCCCAACTCTCTTGATAGCTGATCTGCCACGATTCTGGCCACGATATCGGTGGTGCCTGCGGGCGCAAATGGGACGATTAATTTAATCGGTTTGTTCGGATATTGTGCGGCCGCTATTCCCGGCAGCAATGCAAGGCTGGCGCCTAGAATAAATAACGATTTACGAACCATTTTTATCTCCTCGTGGTTATAAAAAATATCAAAACAGCCTGCTCTAAAATAAGTCGATGCGATCCACAGGCTTATGCGCTGTATAAATTTGCGCGGTGGACCAGGCTAGGGAATCAGTACGGTTGATCCGGTGGTTTTTCGCGCTTCCAGATCGCGGTGTGCCTGCGCCGCATCTTTCAATGGGTAAGTTTGGTTAATATCGATTTTAACAATCCCGCGCCC
>JAYVYF010000344.1:0-7038 GCA_043784585.1 Burkholderiales bacterium | reverse complement strand
CCCCCCTTTTTTGTCAGTTCGCGCGTTGTTTTCGCCATTTGGTCGCAATCCGATTGAAGCTTTCGGGTCTGGCTCGTAAAGTCACATCATCAACAAACGAGACGAAACATCCCAACCGAAACGAAACCGGAGATCAACATGAAAACCAACACAACTTTTGCCATCAACAACAAAGACAACACCACCTTTGCACTCGCTTTAGGTGCCGCCGCAGTCGCACTTGTGACTCTGTTTGCGAATAACGTAAACGCCAATACAAAAGTCGCCTCAGAAGTACAAATGCTCGACACCATCGTCGTTACCGCACCACGCATTCATACCGTCAAACTTGACACGATCGTGGTCACCGCTTCACGCTACATCGGCCATGACAACATGATTATCGCCGCAAAATAAGGCGGGCGGCGATGCACAAATATTACCGGCAACATCTTCATAAACACAAATACGAGAACTTAAACCCGTTTACTGGTGCGCTTTTTGAAGGCTTTTTAGCCTGTCGGGCTGACCACCGATAAGGTTTCATTGTTGATTGGAAGACGACCATATGCCGCGCTTCAAATGATTTTGCAAAGTACCTTGGCGCTTAAATCATCTTCACGTCCCTGTTCCCATCCCTTTACGTGCCGGCCAAGCGCTACCAAATGCTGGTCAGGCAAAAGCTTCAAAATTCATTATCTAACCGCGGGTTACCGCTGCCAAATCGGGCCACCACCAAATCCAATAACGGGATCATGTAGCGCCGCTGATTCAGCGCGCCAGCCGCCATGTAAATATCAGCGGACGTATCCTTAGCAGGGCGTGCTCCCGTCGCAAAAAAATCTGGCAGCGGCACCAAATCAATGCCCGCGTTGTAAGCGCCTGCTGGCTGTCGATTCAGCCAGAGTAAAATACAATATTGCTTCTGCATGGGTTTGTTATAAGTGCCGCATTCGCGCAGTCGACTGGCGTTCAATAGTTGCCGTCCATTCCACTTGCCCTTCTGCAATAGCAACTGTTCAAATTTCAGCCCACTGCGCGCCGCGAGATAAACGGCCCCGCCATATTCGGCTTGCCTCTAATGCAGCGCATCCAGCGGTTCATGACTGGAACAGAATGGATAAGCCATTGACGCCAAGAATTCTTCACTACTAACAAGCGCCGGATTGCCACCCAAACTGAAATGCGCTTGCCACGCTATTCTTATCGAGCGTGTTACATTATTAAATGTTTAATTTAGAAAAGGAAGCAAAATGAAAGCGGTGCAAATTGCAAAAACACTACTAGCCACCTGCGCATTATTGGCAGGCACGAGCGCTTACGCCAAATGCGATACCTGTGGCACGGTGATGACAGTTAGGACGATTAACGTAAAAGGCGAAGGTACAGGGCTCGGTGCCATTGCAGGTGGCGTATTGGGCGGCGTGCTAGGCCATCAGATTGGCGGCGGGCGGGGCAAAGATCTCGCGACCGTGGCAGGAGCAGCAGGTGGCGCATATGCGGGTAATCAAACCGAGAAAAACATGAAGACTAAAACGCGATATCAAGTTGCCGTAAAGCTGGACTCCGGCGAATCCCGCACCTTCACGTATAACTCGGCGACAAGCTATAAAGTTGGCGACAAAATCAAAGTGGATGCAGGGAAATTGGTTCGGCAGTAATTTATGCTGTGGCGCGGCTTGGAGACAAACCCCCTTATTGGCAGGCGTCTTCAAGCATTTATGCTTCCATCGGTCCGGGTGTCTCTATCGAAGGATACCCGCCATTAATAGCGTTTACGCTGTCAGTGTTGCAAGCAAATCGTGCTCATTGGTGTCCGTTACACGGGCACGGATAATATCACCCGATTTGATGGTTTTAAATGCGTTTTTATTCTCGGCATGCACATGAACTTGCCCATCAATCTCTGGCGCGTCAGCGCTTGATCGACCGACCACGCCATCACCACTCACCATATCGACGAGCACATCGACTGCACGGCCGATTTTATTTTTCAGCTTTGCCTGGCTGATTTTGATTTGCGTTTCCATGAAGCGGCGTTGACGATCGGCGCGGATCTCGTCTGGCACCGGATCGGGCAAATCATTTGCGACGGCACCTTCGACGGGCGAATAGGCGAAGCAACCCACCCGATCCAGTTGTGCTTCTTGCAGGAAAGATAGCAGCTCTTCAAATTCACTTTCGGTCTCGCCTGGAAAACCGGCGATAAAGGTGGAGCGCAGCGTAATGTCGGGGCACATCTTGCGCCACGCTTGAATGCGGTCCAGTGTTTTCTCAGCATTCGCTGGGCGTTTCATCAGCTTCAAAATGCGTGGGCTGGCGTGCTGAAACGGCACATCCAGATACGGCAAAATTTTGCCCTCCGCCATCAGTGGAATCACTTCATCCACATGCGGATACGGGTACACATAATGCAGCCGCACCCACACCCCTAACGTGCCGAGCGCCTCGCACAATTCGGTCATGCGTGTTTTCAGCGGGCGGCCCTGCCAGAAGCCGGTGCGGTATCTGACGTCCACGCCGTAAGCCGAGGTGTCTTGCGAAATCACTAGCAATTCTTTGACACCGGATTTAACTAGATTTTCGGCTTCCTGCATGACACTACCGACCGGACGGCTTACCAAATCGCCGCGCATGCTCGGAATAATGCAAAACGTGCAACGATGATTGCAGCCTTCAGAAATCTTCAAATACGCATAATGACTCGGTGTAAGTTTGATCCCCGCAGCGGGCACCAGATCGATGAACGGCTCATGCGGCTTGGGCAAATGCGCGTGGACATGCTGCATCACTTCTTCCTTGGCGTGCGGACCAGTAACAGCGAGCACCTGCGGATGTGCGAGCTTGACTAAATTCTCACCGCGCTTGCCTGACTTCGCGCCCAGACAGCCGGTCACAATGACCTTGCCGTTCTCAGCAAGCGCTTCGCCAATTGCATCGAGGGATTCTTCGACCGCGGAGTCGATAAAGCCGCAAGTGTTGACCACCACTAAATCAGCGCCCGCGTAATCGGGTGCAATTTCATAACCTTCTGCGCGCAATTGAGTGATGATCTGCTCGCTATCGACGAGCGCTTTGGGGCAGCCAAGCGATACAAAGCCAACGCGCGGTGCTTTCACAGGCGGCTTGGAAAGTCTGATGGGACGAACAACAAGAGTCATGACGATTTACCGATACGGTTTAGTGGTCTATTGGCTTGGCGGTTGAGCGAACGGCCAATATTGGTTTCTATTTTCTACTCGCTTTTTTAGTACGGGGCTTTGGGGTCGCTTCAGCGGTTGATTTGGTAGCACTGGCTCTGGCCGCTTTTACAGGTTCTGCAGCGGGCGATGTTTTAGGCGGCTCGGCAGAATCGGCTTCGTCTATCTTCGATCCCAGTGGCGAAACGAAAGGAAACGCGGAAAACATTTGCATCGCCTGCTTGCGCAATTCTTCTTGCATACCGATTACGCTGGTCGCACTTTTTTCAAGATAATCACCCATTACATTGGGTAGAACACCGGCTCCGTCGATTCCGCCTAATCCGCCCATGCTAGTCGCCCCGCCTGTGCCATTCGCTGGCGGCTGCATGATTTTTGTCCAGGCATCTGGCTTAAAAGCGGGAACCGCACCATAAATGTTTTGCGATTGCGCCTGAAATTTGCGCTGCGCCTCATGGAACGCACCGATGCTGCGTTCAAGGTAGGAGCCCATCAAGCCCTGCATGGAATGCCCATAGTAACGAATGATATTGCCGAGCATGTCGGCCGAAAACATTGGCACGCCGCCGCTCTCTTCTTCCAGAATGATTTGCAGCAAAATACTGCGCGTCAAGTCTTCATTGGTGCGCGCATCATGTACCGCAAAGACCTGATATTCCAGCACAAACTGCTTGATCTCGGCGAGCGTAATGTAGGCGCTCGTTTCCGTATCGTATAAGCGGCGATTTGGATATTTTTTAATAATTCTGGGCATTACAGGCTCCATAACAAGATCCACTAAGTTAAACACAGGGCTAAATACATCGACAACACGCTCTACACTTCGCGCCATTTACTTTTCCCCGGGCAGTGCCGCGGCAAAAGTTTACTCACTGGATTTTCTGGGCATTTTGTGGCGCTCGTAGACGTTCGTCACATGCACGTCATATGTTGCGCTACACAATAACGTTTAATATAACCAAGCGTTAACAGTAAATGATATCAATGTGCGGCGCACCGCAAAAGGCATAAATTGACGCTTTGCGGGTAACATCGCTAATTAGTAAATTTTGAAATACATGATTGATTATATTAACATTTTTCGAGATTTACCGGTTACGAAAATTAAAATGTTGCACCGCAACAAAAAAGCACTTGACTTGAGGAGGCTTCATCTCTATCATTTGGTTTGTGCAGTGCACCATTTTTGATTCAAAGAGCTCCTGGTATTATTTTGAGTGAGTGGGTGTCCTGTAGCGATATGCTGGAATTGATAACGGTAAAGCTTGCCGTTTTGAGACCCGCAGGATCAAACAACATTCATATTTAACCGCCCAATAAGGAAATACGATCATGACAACGATGAACAATACGGCTGAACAATTCGGTGACTTTTCCAAAACTGCTGTCGATGCAGCAACGCAGTTTGCGCGCGTTTCACTCGACAGCGCGGAGCGTATGATGGCGCTCAATCTCGAAGCGACCAAAGTCGGCCTCGACCAAACTTCCAAAACTGCAAAATCATTCGCGGGCGTCAAAGATGTCCAGGAAATGAGCAGCGTCAGCACCAAAACAGCCGAAACTGGTCTTGAGTTTTTCACCGGCTACTCCAAAAACTTGTATGAAATTTCCAGCGCAGCCCAAGCCAACTTTTCAGCATTGCTTGAGGAGCGCGTTGCAGGCTTCCAAAAATCAGTAGCCGACAGCCTAGACAAAGTTGCCAAATCCGCACCCGCTGGCTCGGACGTCGCCATCGCCGCGATGAAGCAAGGCCTGGCTGCATCAACCGCCGCGATGGACTCAATGTCCAAAGCAAGCAAGCAAGCGTCCTCATATGCCGAAAACGCATATAAAACCGCGACCGAAACAGCGACCAAGGCAACCGCTTCTTCCAAGAAAAAATAATCACGACCATTCGTATCAAGATTTATAACGTCTCCTCCTCCTTTATTCTTATTCGTTAGAATTTGGTAAAGGATTCAACCCCAAGAGGTTTTCCTCTTGGGGTTTTTTTTGCGTATTATTTCTGCGATGTTTGTGAATTAAAATCGAAACCATCATCATTGGCGACCAATATTGTGCTCAAGTGCATTTGCACCTTTACTTCTTTTTTTGTTTAATCTGAAAATTTTCAATGAAAAATAAAATCGCGCTCGTGACCGGCGGCGTCGGCGGCATTGGCACCGCCATTTGTATTTCGCTCGCCAAGCAAGGCTATTTCGTGATCGCAAATTATGTTGTGCCGGGCTCGGAAGTTGCCTGGCAACTCAAAATGCAGCGGGCAGGTTTTGATAATGATGATTGCGATATTGCGTTTGCCGATGTATCGGATTTCAACGCCAGCGGCAAAATGGTCACCAATATCGAATCCACGATCGGGCCAATATCCGTGCTTGTCAATTGCGCCGGCATTACCCGCGACACCAGCCTTCGCAAAATGACGCCCGAGCAATGGCACTTGGTCATCAACACGAATTTGAACAGTGTTTTCAACGTCACCCGGCATGTGATCGACGGCATGTGCGATCGCGGCTTTGGTCGTATCGTCAACATCTCCAGCGTCAACGCCACCAAAGGTGCATTCGGCCAAACAAACTACGCCGCCGCCAAAGCGGGCATTCTCGGATTCACCAAATCTTTAGCCCTTGAAGTCGCGAAAAAAGGCATTACTGTCAACGCCGTATCCCCCGGGTTCATCGACACCGACATGACGCGCGCGGTCCGCGAAGACCTGCGCGAACAAACGTTAGCACTCATCCCCGCTGGGCGTGCGGGCACACCCGAAGATGTGGCGAACGCAGTATTGTTTTTAGTCAGCGAAGGTTCAAGCTACGTCACGGGAACGAACATGGCGGTGAATGGCGGAGTGCATGTTTATCAGTAGGGATTCTCCATCGTTGTTAATTTTTTGTCATTGCCGACGGGCTCGACTTGTCCGAAAGAAGGAATCGAATACTCGGCTTAAATACGCGTCCTACCGCCGTGGATCGGAATGATGTCCGCGTCGCCTTTAATATTATCTGGGACGCACTGTTGTTTATGAGGTCAAAAACTTTCTGCCACACCCCGCTGGGCAAACGCGGACAGCCAGTGTAGTTTTGGGATGAGATTCGCGAGTTCGGTGAACTAAGTGAAGGGTTAAAGGCGGCTGATGCGCAAAACCCTGCCGCCTAGCATCTCGCAGAAGCAGCTTCCGGCATGTCGCAGTAGGTCGTTTAGTTCAAACGTTAAGAACTCTACCAAAAGAGTCAACCCAAATATCCACGATCATTTCAAAACAAAAACCTTTCAAACACAGCGCCTATAAAAGAGGTTCGCTTTTGCGCCGAAGCGATAACTTGCCATTCTCGTGCGCTGATTTTTATCTCCGCTCGGCGCGCCGGGAGATCGACTGGTCAGGCTTTAGAAGTTGCTTTCATCCATAAAAGCGCTGAGCAACCATGCAAAGAGCCTACAAAAAAGCCGCAGACTTCTATCTGCGACTTTTTGATTTATGAAAATAATGCTGCCTCAAAAAATGCGGAGCATCCAAGCGCTCTTCTTCAAGTTCTTTCAGGGTGTTGTCCATTTTGCCGCATGAGAATTCGTCAATTTCCAAGCCTTTGATTCGTTCGTACTCGCCGTTCGCACACGTGACCGGCGCGCCTTACATTACGCCATCGGGAATGCCGTAGCTGCCGTCAGAGGGAATGCCCATCGTGACCCATTTGCCATTGGTGCCCAGCACCCAATCGCGGCTGTGATTGATCGCGGTGTTGGTGGCGGAGGCGGCAGACGATCAGCCTAACCAAGCGCTGGCCACACGCTACGGAGCACTTTAACGCGCCGGAACGCAATTGGTTCAAGAAAAGCGTAAGGCATACGGATTAACAATACTTTT
>JAYVYF010000343.1:0-18281 GCA_043784585.1 Burkholderiales bacterium | reverse complement strand
CGATGCCATCGGCCAAACGACCACAACGGCCCGCGCGTTGTTTGGCGGAGGCTTGCGAAATCGGCTCGATCTGCAACTGATTAATTTTCGAGCGTGCCGAATAACGATTGATCCTGGCGACACCAGCATCAATCACATAGCGAATGCCGGGCACCGTCAGCGAGGTTTCAGCGACATTGGTCGCGAGCACAATGCGACGCCGCCCACTCAATTGAAACACGCGATCTTGCTCCTGATTGGTGAGGCGCGAGTAAAGCGGCAAGATTTCCAGATGGGCCGAATTTTGCAATCGTGAACCCGCCCCTGGCGCATTCACAGTGTGCTTGCGCAACGCTTCCGCGCAATCGCGGATCTCACGCTCACCCGGCAAAAATACCAACACATCGCCCTGATGCGATTCTTTTAATAGCTCATCCACGGCGCGCACCACCGCGTCTTCAATATCGACTGCATCGTCGGCATCGTCCAGAAAATGTTCAGGACGATAACGAATTTCAACCGGATAAGTGCGACCTGAAACCTCGATCACCGGCGCGAGTACTGCGTCACCGTCTGCGCCGGTGGCGAAATGTTTTGCGAATTTGTAAGGATCGATTGTCGCCGAGGTGATGATGACTTTTAAATCAGGCCGCCGCGCAATCAGTCGCTTCACGTAGCCTAATAGAAAATCAATATTCAGCGAACGCTCATGCGCTTCGTCAATAATCAGCGTGTCGTATTTTCGCAACGCGTGATCATGATGCGTTTCAGCCAGCAATATGCCATCGGTCATTACTTTGACAAAGGTGGAATCGTCGGTGTGATCGTTAAAGCGGATTTTGTAGGCTACGGTATGTGAGCCAGTCTGCTTCAGCTCTTGCGCGAGACGGGTGGCCAGGCTCCGTGCCGCAATCCGTCGCGGCTGGGTGCAACCAATCATGCCGTTCATGCCGCGTCCCAATTCCAGACAAATTTTAGGCAGCTGCGTGGTTTTGCCGGAGCCGGTTTCACCGCACAAAATCACTACCTGGTGCTTGCGAATCAATTCCGCGATTTCGCGGCGGCGTTCGGCAATCGGCAATGCATCATCAAACGCTGGCGAGGCAATCAGCGCATGACGACCTTTTCTGGCGGCATAGCGTGTCACTGCTGCGGCTAATTCAGCATCAAATTTTTGATCGAGCTGATCGTACGGTTTCCCAGCCTTGATAAAGTCGCGGCGTTTACGGTCGAGCGTAATGAGCTTGCCGCGATCCACCAGCAAGATATCGTCGGCAATATGACGTGCGCGTGGCGATGGTGACGACGACGGCGATACAGCAGCAGGAGGGAAGGCTAGTGACATAGAAGGCGCATTTTACGCGGTGGTAGATCATTCCGCGCATCTGATTTGGGACGTAGTCCGCAGGTAATTCAGGCTGGCACCCTGATGATGAGTCGCCGGTTGCGCTTGCCGATGGCCACTGTTTAAACATTCCAATTGCGTGGTTTCAGCAACTTGCACCGGCATCGCTGACTAAACGCGCAGACTATCAATTATTAAATAGTGGTTAGGGAGCCGCAATGAACCTTAAGCAAGCTCCGGTACACTAGCCGCCTGATCCCGGTGCTCACCCATCAATTTTGATGCCTTCGATCTCAAACACTCGTTTCACGGTTGGGCGGGAAGCGACCCTCAGCGCGTGTTTTGTCCACTGCGGAAATTCGGTTTTCATGTCGAGGCCGACGCGGTAGCCCCAGCGGTAGAACACCAGCAGATTCGGATCGCATACCGTGTATTGCCCACCCATGGCGAAAGTTTTGCCGGTGAGCATTTTTTCAATATCGGCAAAGTACTTTAAAAGCGTGATGCGGCATTGTGTCTTGACGGTTTCCTTGGCAGCTGCGTCAGCGGTGTAGCGTTCAGGCCGCGCGATACCGGCGAAGGTGATATGAACGCTTGAGGCCAGCCAAGCCATCAGTGATAACGCTTCGGCTTGTTTCCACGTTTCTTTTGGCCATAGGCCACGCTGGGCATAGCCGCCGCCCAGATAAGTGAGGATCGCCACGTTTTCCGTCAGAACTTTGCTGTCCACCACCAACACTGGCACGCGCGCTTTAGGGTTCAGCCGCAGGAAATCAGCTTTGAGGTGTTCGCCGTCCTTGACGGAAACCAGTATAGATTCAAAGGCGATACCCAGCTCTTCGAGCACGATATGCGGTGCTAATGAGCAATGGCCGGGGGAATAATAAAGTTTGATCACTATTTACTTTCGCTTGTTCATTCAACAAAGCAGTCAACGCAGCAGGTATTAAATAATTGAAAAGTGTCGACATCGACGTTTTCACAAGCACCCGTCTATGGCTAAAAACAGCAAATTTTGACCATGGGCTCGGAACCCTGTGAATCTTTTGTGCAACCCCTATAGTCTCGTAATTAGGGATGACGTGTCAAACCGAGCGCCGCCTGCGCCCTGGACTTCGCCGTAAAAAGAGTCGATTTGCGCGGTAATCGGCAGTTTGGCACCATTGCGTTTGGCTTCTTCGAGCACGATGCCCAAATCCTTGCGCATCCAATCCACGGCAAAACCGAAATTGAATTCGCGCTTCAGCATCGTTTTGCCACGATTTTCCATTTGCCATGATTGCGCGGCGCCCTTGGAAATGACATCCAGCACCAGATTGCCATCAAGACCGGCTTTTTCGGCAAATGCCAAGCCTTCAGCCAGGGCCTGCACCAAGCCCGCGATGCAGACCTGATTGACCATTTTTGTCAGCTGGCCCGCGCCGGACGCGCCCAGCAGAGTGGTGGCTTTGGCGTAGGAATCCATAATCGGCTTGGCGGAATCAAATGCGGCCTGATCACCTCCGCACATAATGGTTAGCTGACCTTTTTCAGCGCCCATTTGCCCGCCGGAGACGGGTGCGTCGATGAAAGCCACGCCCTGGGCCTTGGCAAGCGCGTGGAGCTGTCGTGCGGCATCGGCGGACGCAGTGGTGTGATCGACTAATATCGCGCCTGATTTCATGCCTTTAAGTGCCTCTACGGCCACGGCCATCAAATCTTTGTCGTTACCCACGCACATCATGACGAAATCAGCACCGGCGGCAGCCTCGGCGGGTGTGGCTTTGTAGTGCCCGCCGAATTTTTCGGCCCATGCCTGAGCCTTGGCCTCGGTACGGTTATAAACGGTGACCTCAAAACCTTTCGCCTGCAAATGGCCTGCCATCGGGAAACCCATAACGCCCAAGCCTAGAAATGCGACTTTCATGATTGCTCCAGTAACTGAAAATTAATAAACACTAGCATTGGCAAGTATCTTCAGAAATTAATGCTTGAAGATACCCATATATATTGATGATTGTAAAAATTTAGTGACTTTAACAACTTGCCACCCACTTATGGGTTTACCCAATTCGGTGGCGTTTTCCCAGTTAGCGCGGCTTTTAAATTAGTCGCCGCCAATTTCGCCATGGCCATCCGTGTTGCCCGAGTGGCGCTGCCGATATGAGGCGTGAGCACGACGTTTTTCAGCGGCAAAAAATCGCGGTTGAAAGCAGGCTCATTTTCGAATACATCAAGGCCCGCGCCCGCGATTTTGCGGGCCTCCAAGGCGTCAATCAAGGCCGCGTCGTCGACCACACCCCCGCGAGCGGTGTTAATCAGAATAGCTGTGGATTGCATCATCGCAATTTCTTTAGCGCCGATGAGGTGATGCGTAGCCGCTGAGTACGGCACCATCACCACCACGAAATCACTTTCCCGCAGCACCGCATCCTGGGTCGCATAACTGACGTTGTATTTGGCCTCGGTCGCGCCATCCAGCCGCGTGCGATTGCAGTAGCGAACCGTCATGTCGAACCCGGCAGCGCGCTTTGCAATGGCCTGGCCGATACGGCCCATGCCGATAATGCCCAGCGTCGCATGATGAATATCAGCACCCAGCATTTGCTGAAGCGCAAAACTTTTTTTCCAGTCACCCGCACGAAGCCACGCTTCGGATTCGGTTACCCGGCGAGCGGTGGCCATCAGCAATGCAAACGTGAGATCCGCTGTGGTGTCATCCAACACGCCAGGGGTGTTGGTGACTTTAACGCCGCGTTGCGAACATGCCGCGAGGTCGATATTGTTATAGCCCACCGCAATGTTGCTCACCACTTTGAGGCCTGCACATTGCTCGAGAAACGACAGGTCAATTTTCTCGGTCAGGCAACACATCACACCGGCAGCGTCGCGTGCGCGCTCATGCAACGCCGCCGCCGTGAGCACGTCGTCGCTCTCGTTGTAGTCAATCTCAAAGTCGTTGGCAAGAAAATTAACGACTTCGGGAAAGACCTGGCGGGTAATGAGGATTTTGGGTTTCGAAGGATTGATTAGCATGGCTGGTTTGCACCCGCGGATTGCGCTGGCGGCGTTACGTTAATATCGCAATGGTTATTTTTTAGTCGAACTTGGTAGGGTTCGCGGCACGGCTTGAGGTACCGTCTGAAGTACGATTTAGTGCTTATTCGCGCCGCCCAGATACGCTTCGTTGACCGCCGGATCATTCTTTAATTTGTCTGGTGTGCCATGAACCGAAATACGCCCATTCTCCATCACGTAACCGTAGTCTGCGACGTTCAATGCGGCCGCCGCGAATTGCTCCACCAGCAACATCGTGATGCCATCGCCTTTAAGACGCTGAATAATCCGGAAAACCTCTTCCACCAAAATCGGCGCCAAACCCATTGAGGGCTCGTCGAGCAAGATCACGTCAGGATTCATCATCAGCGCACGCGCCATCGCCAACATTTGCTGCTCGCCACCCGACAAGGTGCCCGCCAGCTGATCCTGGCGTTCCTTCAGGCGTGGAAACAGTTCCAGCGCGCGTTCCAAATCAGCTTTGATATTGCCTTTTGGTCGCGCGCCGGTAAACCGTGGAAACGCGCCAAGGGTCAGGTTGTCGCGCACGCTCATGGTGGAAAAAACCCGCCTCCCTTCTGGCGAGTGCGCCAAACCCGCGCGCGCGATGCGGTGTGATTCCATCCCCGCAACATTTTTTCCGTTCAGCGAAACATCGCCCGATTGCGGCTTGATCATTCCGCAAATGGCGCGCATGGTGGTGGTTTTACCCGCGCCGTTAGAGCCAATCAAGGTAACGACTTTGCCCTTGGGCACGTCCAGCGAAATGCCGTGCAGCACTTCAACTTTGCCATAGCCTGCGTAAAGATTATTGATCGACAGCATGGTAGTTCCTAAGCCGGAATCGGGGTGGATGAAGGTGGCTCTGATCGCGCTGCCGCGCCCGCATCGCTTCCCGCATCGCCGCCGAGATACGCCTCGATGACCTTGGCGTTCGCCTGCACTTCGGCTGGTTTACCTTCAGCAATTTTCTGGCCAAAATCGAGCACCGTTACGGTGTCTGAAATCGACATAACCACGTCCATGTGATGCTCGATGAGTATGAGCGTGATGCCATGTTCGCGGATTTTGCGGATGATCGCGATGAGTTCTTTGATGTCCGGGGCCGTGAGACCGGCAGCGGGTTCATCGAGCAGCAGCAGGCTGGGGCTCACGCCGAGCGCACGGCCGATTTCGAGTAAGCGTTGCTTTCCATACGGCAAATTTCGCGCTTCTTCATTGGCGAATTCAGCCAAGCCCACAAACTTCAAAATACTTGCGGCGCGGATGCGTGCCTGATGTTCTTCGCGTTGATAGCGCTTGGTATTAAGCATCACGTCCAAAAAATTGCTCTTGAAGGTGTGGTGCAAACCCACCAACACATTTTCCGTCGCGGTCATTTCACCAAACAACTGTACGTTCTGGAACGTCCGCGCAATCCCACCCAGGGCGATGGCGGACGGGGTCAAGCCAACAACCGAGGTGCCGTTAAATTTGACGTCACCTGACGTCGGCTTGTAAATACCAGTGAGCACGTTCATCATGGTGCTTTTGCCGGAACCATTGGGGCCAATCAGGCCGTGAATCGTACCTTTGGCAATCTTGAGATCGACTTGGTTCAGCGCTTTTAATCCGCCGAACTGCATCAATACTTGGTTCGCATGCAGCAAATCACCGGTGGAGCCGACCTGATGCCCAGCCTTTTCCCACGCCAGCGATTCATCGGCCAGCGCTTGATACCGGTCTTCCGTGCGGAATGATTCGGGCGAAATTTTTTCGGCCATATTGCGCAGAAAACCGATGATGCCATCTTGCAAATAGTAGACAACAAATAGCGTCATCAAGCCAAAAATGGTCAGGCGCCAATCAACAATGTTTTCAAGTTTGTACGAAAAAACCGCCATCGCCACCGTTGCGCTGGCGGGAATCGCCACCTCACGAAGCGATTTGCGTTTGGTCGCCAACAGCCATGCCGAGGCGATAACACCCACGGTCGCAGCAACGTAGGCGATCTGCCGAAACAATTCAATGTCAGACAAGAGGCTCGGTAACATCACCACAATCGCTGCACCTACCATCGGTCCCGATCGGGTTTTGCGACCACCCATAATGACGGCGAGCAAAAATAAAATTGTCAGCTCAAAGTTATAAGTGTTGGGCGAAATATATTCTTCGGAATAAGTATATAAACAACCGGCCAGACCGGCCAGACCGGCACTAAATACGAACGCGAACACCTTATATCTATAGACCGAAACGCCCATGCAATCGCACGCCACCGGACTGGCACGCAGCGCCTGGAAGGCGCGCCCGAAGTGAGATTTCAGTAGCCGATTCACCACAATTAACGCGATGGCGGTGAAGGCCAGCACCACATAATAATATTCAATCTTCACCAGTTTGTGGCCGAAAAACGAGGGCTTTGGCACTTTAAGGCCAAGCGGGCCTTCGGTAATAAACGTCATCTCATTAATCAAAATGGCAATGATAGTGCCAAAGGCGAGCGTCACCATCGCAAGATAAGGCCCGGTCACACGCAATGCCGGCAACGCCAGCAACGCACCGAACAGTGCTGCTACCGCGATGCTGGCAGTCACAGCCACCGCAAACGGCACACCAAAATGAAAAAATAACACTCCGGCCGTGTATGAGCCAATGCCGAACAGGCCCGCATGCCCCAATGAAACTTCACCGGTATAGCCCACTACAATATCCAAACCGAACAACAATATTGAATAGATCAGAATGGTCTCAACCAAGTGAATGTAATATGGATTAGGCACAATAATCGGAAATATCACCAGCGCGATAAGCGACAAAAGGCCCAGCCATAAGCTTTTTTGCTTCATCGCTCAAACTTTCTTGATTAAAGTTTTGCCGAACAAACCGGAGGGCTTGATCGCCAGCACCAATAGCAAAAGTAGCAAGCCGGGCACGTCTTTGTAGCCGGTCGAAATATAGTAGCCCGTCAACGTCTCGGCTATGCCCAAAATAAGCCCACCAACAATCGCCCCCACACCCGACGTCAAGCCGCCAATGATCGCTACCGCAAACGCTTTTAAGCCGAGCGCAGTGCCCATGGTTGACCCGGTTAAGGTAAGTGGCGCTATCAATACACCTGCGAATGCAGCGGTTGCGGAAGAAAGTGCATATGAAAAAGTCACCACCCGCCCGGTGTTAATACCCATCAAACCAGCGGCATCAGAATCGTTCGAGGTTGCCACCACCGCCTTGCCGTAAATCGATTTGCGGTTGAATAGCTCAACCGCAAGCATCATCGCCAGCGCTCCCATCACCACGATTACCTGCATGATCTGCACCTTCGCGCCAAAAATTTCGAACGGCGTGGTCGAGACCGGTGACGGGAAGGTGATGTCGTCCTTACCCCAGATATTTTCGGCCACGTTTTTGAAAATAATTGCTAGCGCAATCGTCGACATAATCCAGCCAAACTCATTCTTGGTTTTGACTGAAGGTCGCACGCCGATGCGCTCCACCACCACGCCTTGCAGCGCGCCGAACATCATTACCAACGGGATCATCAGCCAATAATTGGTGTAGGGGCCGCCCATCACGCTTCCAGCAAAGCTCAAACCCACTAGGGCACCTAGCATCAGCGCCTCGCCTTGACCGAAATTAAGTGTGCCGGAGGTAGCGAAAGTGAGCTGGTAGCCGAACGCAATAACCGCATAAATCATGCCAACCGCGATACCGCTGAATGTGAGTTGCAGGAAAATTTCCATGGCAGATCAAACCTTGTTGATAAAAATAGTGGGAATAAGAAGTTACTAGTTGATGTACTCAACAAATTTATTTTTTTAGCTCGGATTCACCCCAACCGCCAAGGTGTGTGGGACAACGCGATTAGCCGGCCCAACTGCCGTACCACACCGAAGGCAGCAACATAAATAAACGCGGGGGATAAAAATCCCCCGCGTTTTGGTTTACCAAATCATGAATACGAATGGTGAACGTTACTTAGCAGCAACTACGCGCCCTTCGGCGACCTGACCCATCACAGGCATCCCCATTTTGACAGCTTCGTGGTCATCTTTGCTAAACGGCTTGTCATACATTGCCACCACACCGTCCACTTTTTCTTTTAGATTTTCGAGCGCTTCGCGAATTTTCACGCCATCGGTTGAACCCGCTTGCTTGATCGCGGCGGCGAGCAGGTACACGGAGTCGTAACCTTGCGCAGCAGAAACTGGCGAAGGGATACGATCATTGGCTGGCTTGTAGGCTTTTATATACGCCTCGATGAACGCTTTACGCTTTGGGGTGTTACCTTCCTGAATGAAGGTTTGCGGCATGGTCGCGCCGTTACCGTTTTTTCCCGCGTTATCGATGAAATTACCCATCGACAGTGTCCATGACCCAATCATTGGAACTTTCCAGCCAAGCTTTTCCATACCGTTGGCAATCTGCGCCAATTCTGGGCCGATCGCGTAAGTCAGTATGGCCTCTGCACCGGCTTCTTTAGCTTTCAATAATTGTGACGTCATATCAACATCTTTGATGTTGAATTTTTCGATGGCTACCGCCTTCACGTTCTTTTTCTCAAGCGCTTTGACCAAGTCACCCATGCCAAGCTGGCCGTAGTTGGTGGAGTCAGCCAAAATCGCCACTTTGGTAAATTTACGTTTGCCGATTGCCTCCTCGACAATCATCGCCGATTGAATGGTGTCATTCGCGGCATTGCGGAAGATGTAGTTTTCAGCGTGTTCAGGCGGCAAGAATTGTTTGGTTACAATCGAGCCGGTGGCCACGTTGTTAAACACAGGAATTTTGGCTTCTTGATAAAATCGCTGTGAGGCGATTGACACACCGGTATTAATAAAGCCTAGAGTGGCCACTACTTTTTCCTTGTTGATTAGCTCTTGTGCGATTTGTACGCCACGCTCGTTTTTGGCTTCGTCATCGCGCTCAACGATCACGATCTGGCGTCCCATCACGCCGCCCTTGGCATTGATTTCCGACACCGCGAGCTTGACGCCATCGCGCATAGATACGCCCATCGGCGCAGAACCGCCTGTGAACGGGCCCGATACACCGACCTTGATCGGATCCGCTGCCCACGCCGACACGGCCATGAGCGCCGAAATAGCGGCAACTAACCCTGCTGATTTAATCTTCATTAGTAATCCTCCAGAAAGTGAACTATCGATAGTGGCATTTTTATTGTTCAGTTAAATGCTTTTTCAAGCTTTGTGGCTATTCAAGCTTTTTAAACTTTTCGCGCCCAGTAGCGCGTTGCAAGCTTTTGCGTCGCAACACGTATCGTAGCTGTCCCGACAAACCGACGCAATAGGAATCGTACCAAAAAGTGTTCTAAGCATTTATATTAAAAGCACTTTTTGTGCAGCGCACCATTTCATGCGAGGCAAGAAATGGGCTTTATTTCAGGATATTTTTGACGACACGGCGATAATATTAATTCTTGACCGCTTGAATCGCTGCTGCCGCGCCTTCCGTGTTTTAGTCGGATGCACGCTAGCGCCGCCAGCATGACCGCGAAGCCGACCAGATTGGCGAATAGACATACATAACAGAGCAGCAAGCTACAGTATTGGTCCCAAAAACAGGAAATGATCAGAGTAAGCGGCATATTGCGTATTAACAACGATGTAAAACACCGCAAAAAATCAGCATAAAAGTCACAATAAAAGTCACAATAAAAGTCACAATATCGCGGCGCGGAATTTTGATGTTGACATGATGCTTGCCGCCCGATATATCGGTCAGAACTTGCGCTGTTGCAGCGCCGGCGGGATGCCGAAGACAATCAGCGCAATCGCCGCGGCTACATACGCGTGACGCACTTTCCTTGGCCTTACCCCGTCAAATCACATCGTCGTCGTGTCGCTGCCATTTATACCGCAGTTAGGTCCACAGGACTAGCATTTACCCTTCCACGGACCTTGCAGAAGCGCATTGCGACACTCCGCTGAATTTGCTATATTTTCAGTAATTACTGAAACTTCACAACGATGAATACACTCAAACACCCATGAATCTCTCTCCGCTTTCGCAAGATTTCGTTCTCCATTTTGGTGAAATGGGCAGCCGCTGGGGCATTAATCGCACCGTCGGTCAAATTTATGCCCTATTGTTTGTGTCCGCCAAACCGTTAAATGCGGATGAAATCGCCAATGCACTGCAGTTTTCGCGTTCGAACGTGAGCATGGGGTTGAAAGAGCTGGAAAGCTGGCATTTGGTGCGGTTACAGCATTTGCCGAATGATCGCCGCGAATATTTTTCTGCACCGGACGATGTGTGGGCGATTTTTCGTACGCTCGCAGATGAGCGGCGCAAACGGGAAATTGACCCAACGCTATCGATGCTACGGGACGCGTTGCTGGCGACCCCCGCCAATGATGAGGACAAATTCGCGCAGAAACGCATGACCGAAATGCATAACCTGATCGAGATGGCGACGTCGTGGTTTAACGATGTGCATCGCTTGGAGCCGGAGACTTTGAAACAGCTGATGAAAATGGGAACTAAGGTCACCAAGCTTTTGGAAATGAAAGACAAAATTAAAGTGGTTGCGGGCGACAAAACGAGTAGTGGCATTCCGCGCTAACAACCAGTCAAACATATTTTTATAGAGTTCATATCGTGATTGATCCTGTCGTTCTTGCCCGTGCCCAGTTCGGGGCCAATATTACTTTCCATATTTTGTTTCCGACCATTTCAATATCGCTGGGATGGATATTGCTGTTTTTCAAATTACGATTCAACGCGACCGGCGATAGCAAATGGTCGAACGCATACAATTTTTGGGTAAAAGTATTTGCTCTTACTTTCGCACTTGGTGTCGTCAGTGGTATCACCATGAGCTTTCAGTTCGGCACCAACTGGCCAGGCTATATGCAAACAGTGGGCAATATTGCGGGTCCGCTGTTGGCGTATGAAGTGATGACCGCATTTTTTCTCGAAGCGACCTTCCTCGGCATCATGTTGTTCGGCACGAATCGTGTATCAAACCGCGTGCACACCATCGCCACCCTGCTGGTCGCTGGCGGCACCACGCTGTCTGCGTTCTGGATCATTGCCCTCAATTCGTGGATGCAAACCCCGGCTGGTTTTGAAATGATCGATGGCAAGGCACATGCCGTGGATTGGTTACAAATAGTTTTTAACCCGTCGTTCCCCTATCGATTGGTTCACATGCTGCTGGCATCAGGATTGACCGCGTCATTTCTGGTCGCCGGACTATCGGCTTATCGGTGGCTGCGCGGTGATCGGGTACCGGCAGTGCTGGCAGCGTTAAGAACGGGCGTTTATGTCGCAGCGGCGTTGATCCCATTACAGATTATTGCCGGCGACTTTCATGGCCTGAACACACTGAAGCATCAGCCCGCCAAAATTGCGGCCATGGAGGGCATCTGGGAAACCGAGCGCGGCGCACCCATGCTGCTATTCGGATTGCCGAATGAGAAAACCCGCAGCAATGATTACGCCGTAGCTATTCCCAAAGTCGCGAGCCTGATTTTGACGCATGAACTTGATGGCGAAATCAAAGGCCTTAATGAATTCGAAGGCAAACATCCACCTGTTAAACCGCTATTTTGGGGATTCCGGATTATGGTAGGGGTTGGCATGCTGATGTTGGCCGTTTCGTGGTTCTCGGCGTGGCGACTGAAGAAGCAGGGGGAACCCGGAACTTGGCCTGCGCGCGCCCTGGTTGTAATGAGTTTTTCCGGCTGGGTAGCCACCGTAGCAGGTTGGTATGTCACGGAAATCGGGCGTCAGCCCTATCTGGTTTATGGTGTGCTGAAAACCGCTGATGCCGCCTCTGCCGTGCCCAGTGGGATGATTGCAACCACTTTTGCCATGTATTTGCTGCTGTATGTGACGCTCACGATTGCCTATGTTTCCGTCGTGTTTTACATGGCACGAAAAGCGCAGTTCCCGAAGGTCATACCACCATCGCAGGAGGCGCCTCTGGTCGGTTCCACGCTCGTGCCCATCATTGCACCCACGCGTGGCGGGGGAGGTGGCGTCGGCAGCAGAGGCGGTTTTCAGCCTGCACATAAATAGCGGAGCGCAAGCATGGACCAATTTCCGCAACTCGCACAAGCCGGCTTCAATGGCTGGCTGCCAGTCATATTTCTCGCGTTGATGGGCATTTCAATGCTTTTGTATGTGGTGCTGGATGGCTACGATTTAGGGGTGGGTATTTTGTTGCGCCGCGCGGATGACGCTCAAAAAGACGTGATGATTTCGTCCATCGGACCGTTTTGGGATGCCAATGAAACCTGGATGGTGCTGGGTGTCGGCATTCTACTGGTCGCTTTTCCGATGGCGCATGGCATGATTCTCGGTGCGCTTTATCTACCGGTAGCGTTCATGCTGGTCGGATTGATTTTGCGCGGGGTGGCGTTTGATTTTCGTGTGAAGGCGCGCGATCAACACAAACCGCTGTGGAACTGGGCGTTTTATGGCGGCTCGGTGACGGCATCGTTCTCGCAGGGCGTGATGTTGGGCCTTTACATCACCGGATTTCAAAATGACTGGCCGCAAATTGGCTTTTCCATCATCACCGGCTTATGTCTCTGTGCTGGCTACTCGTTGCTGGGTGCGAGTTGGCTAATTATGAAAACCACCGATGAGCTTCAGCAGCGTGCTGTGCGATGGGCTTACAGCACTTTTTGGTTTACGCTGATCGGCATCGTCGCGATTTCAGTCGTCACGCCGCTAGTCAGTCCGCGTATTTTTCAGAAATGGTTTTCGTTGCCAAACATTTTTTTACTGGCCCCTATCCCGATTGCAACTGCAGCTCTTTTCTTCGCCATCTTTCGTTCATTAAAGCGTTTGCCAACGCGGCTAAAAAACGGCAACGAGTACGGCGCATGGGTGCCGTTCGGTTGTACCGTTGCGGTCTTCATCCTCGCGTTTTATGGACTGGCCTACAGCCTGTTTCCATTTCTGGTGGTCGATAAAATCGACATCTGGCAAGCCGCCAGCGCACCAGAATCACTCAAAATTATTCTGGTCGGTGCGGTGATTGTGCTGCCCACCATTTTTGGTTATACGATCTATGCCTATCGTGTTTTCTGGGGCAAAGCGCGCGAGCTGACTTATTACTGAGCAATAGTACCGGCGAGCCCTGACGACCATTTGTGCTCCACGATACCCGCCGACATTGAATCTCCGAAATTGGAACCTTAAAAGTTGCGCTGAGCCACTGCGTGACCTACCGATTTGCCAAGGTGCCGGCACTGGCCCAAAATCAGCGGCATGAGAACTCGAATCGATCCCACGCTAGACCGCCTTTATAACAACCGTGCCGCCGTTCCTAATCACGGCGAAATCTTTGCACGATGGCGCTCACAATCAGGTGCAACATGCGAACGCCATGCTGGAGAATTCAATTGTTTGTATGGGGCAAGCACACTTCAAACACTCGATATTTTCCCTGCGGAACAAAATCGCGGCCTGGTCATATTCATTCACGGCGGCTATTGGCGGTCACTCGATAAAGACGATTTTTCGTTTTTTGCGGAGCCGTATTTGGCAGCGGGGATTAGCGTGGCCTCGATTAACTATCGCCTATGTCCTGAAGTCAAGATCGACGCCATTGTCGAGGATTGCCAATCTGCGATTGTATGGCTAGCAGCCAATGTGAAACATTACGGTATTCGCTTTGATCGCACGATTTTCATAGGCCATTCAGCGGGTGCCCACCTGGCGGCGATGTTGTGTACGGCGGATTGGTCAACGCGTAATATTAATCCAGGCAACTTTCGCGGAGGCGTGTTGATCAGCGGTCTTTACGATCTTTCACCGTTGCTGCAAGTATCGGTTAACGATGATATTCAATTAACACCCGAATCGGCCAAAGCGCTGTCACCTGTTCACCTGCAACCAACGCTCAACATTCCGCTCGATCTCTGGGTCGGGGGTGCCGAGACCTCTGAATTTATTCGTCAGTCGCAGCTATTGCCGAGGGCATGGCCAGCGCGATGTACGCCACTTGAAATCGCCCCGGCCGCAGACCATTTTACGATTGTCGATGAATGCGCCAAAGCCGATTCAATCTGCTTCCAGCGATCACTTCGATTCTTTTAAATGACGGCAAAATCCCATTCGCGCTTCATAACGCCCGTTCAACACATTTATCTGGCGATTTATCGCACATCTCGCTGTAGACGCGCCGATGCTCCCCTATAATTCATCCGGATTCGAATTGTCATCACTCGCGAATTCTCAAAATAATCCAAATAGGTGAATCTTGTCCTCATTGCCACCCTCTCCTGATCTTTCCAAACTAACCATCGCCCGCGACCAAAAAGCCTTCACGAGCAAAAAACGTGGTCGTAAAAAGTGGTGGATTATCGCGGGCATTTTGCTCGCTACCCTTATTTTATTTGTGGTTTTACGCGGTGGCGGCACGACGCAGGTTGAAGCAGGCGTGGTTGCCAACGCCTACCCGGCGCAGGCCATCACCGCACTGAATGCCACGGGCCGAGTCACCGCACAGCGCAAAGCCGCCGTGTCGACCAAAGCGACGGGTCGCCTTGAATTTTTAGGCGTGCAAGAAGGCTCGGTAGTGAAATCGGGCGATATTCTGGCGCGCATTGAAAGCAAGGATGTCACCGCCACCGAGGATCAAGCCCGCGCTGGCGTGCAGGCTGCCAAGGCCAATCTGGAGCAGGGCTTGGCTGAAATGCGTGATGCACAATCGAACCTGACGCGCTCGGAGGATTTGGCGAAAAAGAATTTCATCTCTGGTGCGTCACTCGACACCGCGAAAGCACGTTTTGACAAAGCCAAGGCCGTTGTCGCCAGCCTAAATGGCGCGATTGGCGTGGCACAGGCGAATTTGCGTGCCACCGCCGTGGCGGTTGAACAAACCCTTATCCGCGCACCATTTGACGGTGTGGTGCTCACCAAAAACGCGAACGTGGGCGACATCATCACACCATTCTCCTCGGCCGCAGATTCAAAAGGTGCGGTCGTGAATATGGCCGACATGTCGACACTTGAAGTCGAAGCCGATGTCTCGGAAACCTCAATTTCAAAAATCAGCGTCGGCCAACCCGTGCAAATTCAACTGGATGCATTTCCTGATTTGCGCATCCCCGGCAAAGTCAGCCGCACCGTGCCCACCGTTGATCGCTCGAAGGCGACGCTGCTGGTGAAAATCGAGTTCATTGAGCGCGACCCGCGCGTACTACCCGACATGTCGGCGAAGGTTTCTTTCTTGACACGCCCGTTGACCGAGGCAGAAAAAACGCCGGTAACCGCGGTGCAATCTTCCGCGGTTACCAAGCGTGACGGCAAGGACGTCGTATTTGTTATTGAAAATGACATTGCGAAACAAACCGCGATCGTGGTTGCTGGCAAAATCGGCGATCTGGTTCAAGTGTCCGGCGTGAAGCCCGGCGAAAAAGTCGTCATCTCGCCGGGCGAAAAACTCAAAGATGGCGCGGCCGTGGCTATCGCGAAGAAATAATCAACATGACTACTCTCGCTCCGCTGGTTGAAATAAAGCACCTCGTCAAAAGCTACACGCGCGGCGGTCAGATTGTGCCGGTATTACAAGACATCACACTTGATATCGCCGAGGGCGATTTCATCTCGCTGATGGGCCCGTCCGGTTCGGGTAAATCGACGCTGCTGAATCTCATCGCTGGCATCGATAAACCCGACTCGGGAATATTAAAAATCGCGGGTGAGGACATTACCAAGCTGAGTGAAGGCGAATTGGCAGACTGGCGCGCATCGAATATCGGGTTTATTTTCCAGTTCTATAATTTGATGCCGGTTCTTAATGCGTTTGAAAACGTGGAGCTGCCATTACTGTTGACCAACCTTTCAAAATCGCAGCGCCGCGAACGCGTTGAGATGACGCTCGGCATGGTCGGATTGAGCGACCGCATGGATCACAACCCGAATGAATTATCTGGCGGTCAACAGCAGCGTGTTGCGATTGCACGCGCGATCGTGACCGACCCCACGATCTTAGTCTGCGACGAACCCACCGGCGATCTTGACCGGCAATCCGCGACCGATGTGTTGTCGATGCTGAAAACGCTAAATTCCGAAATGCGCAAAACCATCATCATGGTCACCCATGATGCGCATGCCGCTGAAGCCGCGCGAAGAATGGTGCATCTGGAAAAAGGCGAGCTCATTGATGGCTAGCCAGATTGTTATGGCATCTGCTCTTACGGTAGGAGACGTTTAAAGATGTATTTTCTGAAGCTCGTTTTCAAAAATATTTTTCGTGCCAAATTGCGCACAGGCTTGACGATTCTGGGCCTCGTCATTGCGATCGTGGCGTTCGGCTTGCTGCAAACCGTGGTGGGTGCCTGGTATGCCGGTTCGAACTCGGCGTCGTCATCGCGCATAATCACGCGCAATGCAGTGTCGCTGGTATTCCCGATGCCAATGTCATACCGTGACCGCATCAAGGCAGTTGATGGCGTGCGTGCCATCACGATTTCAAACTGGTTTGGCGGCATCTATAAAGAGCCGAAAAACTTCTTTGCGCAATTTGCAGTGGATTCAGATAATTTTTTTGATCTTTACCCCGAATTTATTATGCCGCCTGAAGATCTGCTTGCCTTTAAACGCGATCGGCAAGGCGTTGCGGTTGGGCGCAAATTGGCAGATCAATTTGGTTGGAAAATTGGTGACACCATTCCCATTCGTGGCACCATTTATCAGGGCAACTGGCAATTCAACATCCGCGCGATTTTCGACGGTAAAGAAGAAAGCACCGTTGTAAAGCAGTTTTATCTGCACTTTGATTATTTGAATGAAGAAATCAAGAAAAAGAACCCAAAGCGCGCGGATCAAACCGGCATTTTTATTGTTGAAGTAAACGATGCGTCACGCATCGCCGATATTGCGCGGGCCATAGATGCGGAATTCAAAAATTCACTGGCAGAGACCTTGAGCGAAACCGAGAAAGCATTTCAGCTCAGCTTTGTTGCGCAATCAGAATCTATCGTCGGCGCGATTCAGGTGGTGTCGTTCGTGGTGATTATTATCATCATGGCGGTGGTGGCCAACACGATGGCAATGACGGCGCGCGAGCGGCTTTCGGAATATGCGACCTTGAAAGCGCTGGGTTTTTCGCCCGGGTTTGTGGCGGCACTGGTGTTTGGTGAAGCGATGATGCTGTGCTTTATTGGCGCAGGCATTGGAATATTACTCACCTACCCGACTGCGGCAGCGTTTGGCAATTCGCCTGCGGGGGTGGCGTTCGCATCATTCAATGTAGCGCCGGTTACTGTGGCCTTGCAGGCCGCGTCTGCGCTGGTGGTTGGGGTGATGGCATCGCTGGTGCCGAGCGTAAAGAGTGCGCGTATAAAAATTGTGGATGGCTTGAGACATGTCGGCTAACGTATCGCAGATGGACCAAGCCATATGAAAATTCCTTTTTCATATGTTTTCCGAAACCTCTGGACACGAAAACTCACCACGATTTTGACCGCGGCGGGCATGGGCCTGGTGGTGTTTGTGTTTGCGGCCGTATTGATGCTCGACGCGGGCCTGAAGAAAACCATGGTGGGCACCGGGAGTTTCGATAATGTCGTGATGATCCGCAAAGGCTCGGAAACTGAAATACAGAGCAGCGTCTCGCGTGATCAGGCGTCGCTGGTGGAAAGCATGCCGACTATTGCCCGCGGCGCAGATGGCAAGTCGGTCGTATCCAAGGAATCGCTCATTCTGATTTCGCTGACTAAAAAGGGGCAGGCGCGCGGCTCCAATATCGTCACGCGCGGCATCTCGCCGATTGGTTTGACGATGCGTCCCCAGGCAAAGATTATTCGCGGGCGCTTGTTTCGCGAGGGGGCATCGGAAGTCATTGTCGGACGCAATGTGAACGAGCAATTTGACGGCGCTGAGATTGGCCAGTCGCTTCGTTTCGCGGGCCGCGACTGGCTAATTGTGGGTATTTTTGATGCGCAAAAAAGTGCCT
>JAYVYF010000342.1:0-3452 GCA_043784585.1 Burkholderiales bacterium | reverse complement strand
GCCGCAAAGGGCGACGATCCTGATTCGTACTTGGCTGAGGAAGAGCAGCATCCCGATGCTGTGGCCGAGCCGCGTCCGCCGGTCGTTACAATCATGGGTCACGTTGATCATGGTAAAACATCGCTGCTCGATTCCATTCGCCAGGCGCGCGTGGCCTCTGGTGAGGCAGGCGGCATCACCCAGCACATTGGCGCGTATCACGTCGAAACTCCGAAGGGGGTGATTACATTTCTCGATACGCCAGGCCATGAGGCGTTTACCGCCATGCGTGCGCGCGGTTCGCAAACGACTGACCTAGTGATTCTGGTGGTTGCTGCTGATGACGGCGTGATGCCGCAAACTAAAGAAGCCATCGCGCACACCAAAGCCGCAGGCGTACCGATGATCGTGGCCGTCAACAAGATCGATAAGCCTGAAGCCAACATGGAACGGGTCAAGCAGGATTTGGTCGCGAACGATGTATTGCCGGAAGAATACGGTGGCGAAGTCATGTTCATTCCCGTATCCGCCAAGACCGGTGCGGGTATCGATAATTTGCTTGACGCGATTCTGTTGCAGGCCGAAGTGCTGGATTTGAAAGCTGTCAAACAATCGCCCGCCAAAGGCGTGGTGATTGAAGCGCGTCTGGATAAAGGTCGCGGCCCGGTCGCCACTATTCTGGTGAAATCCGGTACGCTGAGGAAAGGCGATATGGTGTTGGCGGGTGCCGTGTTTGGCCGCGTCCGCGCGATGTTGGACGAGAACGGCAAATCGATCACCGAAGCAGGTCCATCGATCCCAGTCGAAGTACAAGGATTGACCGATGTGCCAATCGCTGGTGAAGATGTGATGGTCTTGAACGATGAGCGCAAAGCGCGCGAAATCGCACTGTTCCGTCAAGGTAAATTCCGCGATGTGAAGCTGGCGAAACAACAAGCCGCCAAGCTTGAAAACGCATTCGACCAGCTCGCTGAAGGCGCCAAGAAATCACTTGCCGTCATTATTAAGGCCGACGTGCAGGGCTCTTACGAAGGCTTGGCCTATGCGTTAGGAAAGTTGTCCACCGATGAAGTCAAAGTCACGGTTATCCACGCGGGCGTCGGCGCCATCACCGAGTCAGACGTGAATCTGGCGCTGGCCTCCAAAGCAATCGTGATCGGCTTCAATTCGCGCACCGACGCAGGCGCGCGCAAGTTGGTGGAAACGTCCGGCGTGCAAGTGCGCTATTACAGCATCATTTATGAAGCAGTCGATGATGTGAAAGCCGCGCTGGGCGGATTGCTGTCGCCAGAAATCAAAGAAACCATTACCGCCACGGTCGAGATTCGCAATGTATTCAAGCTTTCAAAAGCGGGTGTGGTCGCGGGTTGTTTTGTGACCGACGGCACGATCAAACGCTCATCCATCGTGCGCGTGATTCGCGATGGCGTGGTCGTACACACGGGTGAGCTGGATTCGTTGAAGCGCTTCAAAGACGACGTGAAAGAAGTGAAGAACGGCTTTGAATGCGGCTTGTCTCTGAAGAGCTACAACGACATCGTGGTCGGCGACCAGCTTGAGGCATTCGAGCAGGTTGAAGTGGCGCGCACGCTGGCGTGATAAAGATAAATGGCTAACGACACCCGCAACCGTAAAATTGCTGACGCGATTCAGCGCGAACTCTCCGAACTCATCCGGCTGGGTTTGCGCGATCCGCGCGTCAGCATGGTCACCGTCACGGCGGTCGATGTGACGCGCGACAACGCCCACGCAAAAGTTTATTTCACCTCCCTTGGATCGAAAGAACATCTCGATGCCTGTCTCGAAGGGCTCAATAGTGCCGCTGGTTTTTTGCGCTCTCAAGTTGCAAATCGGCTCACCATCCGTACCGTGCCGCAACTGCATTTCGAAATTGATGTCTCGATTGAGCGTGGCGTGCGGATTTCGAAGCTGATTGACGACGCGATTGCAGATTCGCCAACACCCGACGCGCCACTTTCCGAGCCAAAAGCAGAGCCAACACCAGAGCCTGCACCGCTGACAAAGTAGGTTTCTTTCAGGTTCCTTTTAGGTTTGTTTGTGAACGATGCAACTGCTAAAATTGTCGGCCAAAAGCGTCGCGCTATCACCGGCGTTCTGCTGCTCGACAAGCCCGCCGGCATCTCCTCCACCAACGCTCTCGGCCGCGCCAAATGGCTGTTTCGGGCCGAAAAGGGCGGGCATACCGGCACGCTTGATCCCTTCGCCACCGGCCTGCTGCCGCTGTGTTTTGGTGAGGCAACCAAGTTTTCGCGTTTTATGCTCGACGCCGATAAAACTTACGTTGCCACGCTAAAGCTGGGCTCGCGCACGTTAACCGGCGACACAGAAAGTGAGCCATTCGAAGATCGCGCAATCAACGTCGACCTTGAAAAAATTCACCAAACCCTCCGCAAATTCGTCGGCCCGCAAAATCAAATCCCGCCGATGCATTCAGCGCTAAAACGCGATGGCGTCGCTCTGTATAAATTGGCCCGCCAAGGCATCGAAGTGGAGCGCGAGCCGCGAGCGATCACGATTTTTGCAATCAATTTTGTAAGTTTTGATGGCGTCTTTCTCGTCATCGAAACCAAAGTCAGCAAAGGTACTTACATCCGCGTGCTGGCGGAAGATATGGGCGAAGCGCTAGGCTGCGGCGCGCATTTAACTGACCTGCGCCGAACCGCCACAGCCGGCTATTCGGTAAGTGACGCTATTGGCCTCGACGCTCTTGAAGCGTTAAGTGAAGCCGACCGCGAACAAATTTTAAAACCCGCTGATTCACTTTGCCTGGCGCTGCTTAGAATCGTTCTAAACGCCCCGTCCAGCCTAGCGTTTGGCCATGGCCGATTGGTAGATATTGCGCCTCATTCAGCGGGGGAATATCGAATTTACTCGCCGACGGATCAGTTTTTAGGGGTGGCTAGTGTGCTCGCGCTGGCTGAAAAAGGTGTTGTCGGTAACGCTGATTTTGTTTACACCCCACCTTTCACCCAACTCACCCCAGTACGGTTGATGGCAAATGCCCTGCAATCATCGGCCTTGCCAAGCTAGGTGCGCTGCCTCCTTGTCTTCATTGCGTTTTTTGCCTTTTTCACGCATAATCAGAGACTCGGTCGGGATACGGTTTCCGAATATGCGTCCAAGCGCCGCAAGTGTCTGCGCAAGACACGTGAATTGAGAATGGAATAATTATGAGCACCGCAGCCAGAAACGCAGAAGTTGTTGCTGAATATCAGCGCGCCAAGGGCGATACCGGTTCGTCCGAAGTACAAGTTGCTTTGTTGACAAATCGCATCAATGAACTCACGTTGCATTTCAAAATGCACGTCAAGGACCACCATGGCCGTCGCGGCTTGCTGCGCATGGTGTCGAAGCGCCGCAGCTTGTTGGACTATTTGAAGCGTACCAAACTAGATGCATATCGCAAGTTGATTGACCAGCTTGGCCTGCGTAAATAATCATCGTTCGCGCAG
>JAYVYF010000341.1:0-2889 GCA_043784585.1 Burkholderiales bacterium | reverse complement strand
CGCCATGCTCAGAAGCGATATGCATCTCGTGGGTGCGAATTTGCACCTCAAGGGTCTTGCCTTCTGGCCCGATCACCGCGGTATGAAGTGACTGGTAATCGTTCGCTTTGGGCTGCGCAATGTAGTCGTCAAACTCGCCTGCAATGGGCTGCCATTCATCGTGAATCAGCGCTAACACGGCATAGCAATCATCGACGTTATCAACCAAAATCCGTACCGCGCGAATATCGTAAAGCCCATCAAAAGCCAGATTTTTGGACTGCATTTTGCGGTGAATCGACCAGATGTGTTTAGGCCGTCCTGCAATCTCCGCTTTGATATTGAGCCTGTCTAAATCACCTCGCAGCGTAGTCAGTACGCGCTCGATAAATGCCTCGCGCTCAATGCGTTTACCGTCCAGCAGAGCGGCGATATTTTTGTAAATTTCCGGCTCTAAAAAGCGGAACGACAGGTCTTCCAATTCCCATTTGATCGCAAAGATCCCGAGTCGATTTGCCAACGGCACAAACAGATTGCGCGTATGTCGTGCGGCGCTGACTCGTATGGCCTCGTTCGCCTGCGTGATTGAGCGCATGCTAACGACGCGCTCAGCGAGCTTCATCAGCACCACGCGGACATCATCGGCCATCGCGAGCAGCATTTTGCGCAGCACCTCAATGCTTTGCGAATCGACACCACCGCCAGCGGTGGCCACGCTTTCAATCTTGCCTGCGCGGGTGAAACCTGTCACCAGTGCCGTCACGTCCTCGCCAAACGTTTCGCGAATGGTGACGGGGTCAATGTCCTTTTTCAGCATTGCGCCAACGATTAGCGCCGCGGCAACGGTTTCGTCGTCTGCATCGATATTGAGTAGTACGTCTGCGATCTGCATGGCATTCTGTAGTGCTGGGATGCGCTCGGCACTAGCGTTTAGCCTCGCTACGAAATCCAAGGTACGCGGCGCAATCAAAGCATCACTTGCCCAGGCGTTGGCCATATCTGCCCTATTCGGCATGTTCGCGTTTTGGGACGTATCCACTTTGGTCGCATCATCAACCAGCCCGCGAGCCAGCCTGCTGCGTAAATTAGCTAACGCGGGCTGCAAATCTTCAATTGCTTCCATGGTTTTATTTGGCTTAGCGGTTTGGGGGTCGTCAGGCATGATGATTCTTCAGGGTCATTAATCAATGCAAGCTTGCATTTTAGGTCATAGCGAATCTACTGCTTATTTGCGCGCCGCGCCTAAAAACAGCGGTATATTAATTAAAAGAAGATGGCATATCGTTTGCTTAAAAAGTATTATCCAAAACAAATCACAAATGTAGGCCCTGCGCGCATCTATGAAGCCAAAAACCTTTTTTAATGAAATGTTCGAAGACGACGGGGCCGTACGCTCGCACTATGGCGCGTTCGAAGATTGGCTGAAAAACACGCCACCCGAGAAAATTACCCAAAATCGACAGGCGGCAGATTTACTTTTTCATCGAGTCGGCATTACTTTCGCAGTGTACGGAGAGGCTACCGGCACCGAGCGACTGATTCCCTTTGACATTGTGCCGCATGTGATTCCGGCGGCACAGTGGGACAAAATTTCAGCGGGGCTGACCCAGCGCGTTACTGCGTTAAACGCTTTTTTACATGATGTCTACCATGAACAAAAAATCCTCAAGGCGGGCAAGGTGCCTGCTAATAAGGTGATCGAGAATTCCCAGTTCCGCCCTGAAATGATCGGCGTGGACGTGCCTGGCGGCATTTATGCACACGTTGCGGGCATTGATCTGGTGAAGGATTCAGACGGCGAATACTACGTGCTTGAAGATAACTTGCGCACGCCATCCGGCGTTTCTTATCTGCTGGAAAATCGCAAAATGATGATGCGCTTGTTCCCGGAATTGTTTGCAGCACAGCGAATCCGTCCGGTCGATCACTACCCCGATTTACTGCTGGAGACGCTCCGTAACGCGGCTCCCGTCGGTATTGATAATCCAACCATCGTTTTGATGACACCAGGCCATTTTAATTCCGCCTATTTTGAGCATGCTTTTCTGGCGCAGCAAATGGGCATCGAATTAGTGGAAGGCATCGATTTATTCGTCGCCGACAATACCGTTTTCATGCGCACCACCCAGGGCCCGAAAAAAGTCGATGTTATTTATCGTCGTATTGACGATGATTTTATTGACCCTGAAGCGTTCCGCCCCGATTCGATGCTGGGTGTGCCAGGTTTGATGCGCGCTTTCAAGGCCGGGCGCGTGACTCTGGCAAATGCGGTGGGCACGGGCGTGGCGGATGACAAATCGCTTTATCCCTATGTGCCGGAAATGATTCGTTTTTATCTTGGCGAAGAGCCGATTCTAAAAAACGTTCATACTTATCAGTTAGGCAATAAAGCCGATCTTGACTACGTGCTGGCGCATATGGATGAATTGGTCATCAAAGAAGCGCAAGGCTCGGGCGGCTATGGCATGTTGGTCGGCCCGCAAAGCACCAAAGATGAGCGTGCGCGCTATAAGCAGCGTGTGCTGGATGCGCCCGAACGTTTCATTGCACAACCCACTTTGGCGCTGTCAGTTTGTCCGACATTTACCGACAAAGGCTTGGTACCGCGCCATATTGATCTGCGACCTTATGTGTTATCTGGCCGGGGCGTAAATTTCGTGCCCGGTGGCCTTACGCGGGTGGCGTTGCGCGAAGGATCGCTGGTGGTGAATTCGTCGCAGGGTGGCGGCGTGAAAGATACTTGGATTGTGGATTAGCCATGCTCTCAAGAACTGCTTCCACACTTTATTGGATGTCGCGCAACGTCGAGCGCGCAGAGAACACTGCGCGCATTCTTGATGTTGCTTACCGCATGTCACTCTTGACCAAAGACCCTCATTTGCAGGACCAGGAATGGTTCGCGCCGCTGAA
>JAYVYF010000340.1:0-2831 GCA_043784585.1 Burkholderiales bacterium | reverse complement strand
TCCATCTTAAAGTGTCGCGCAGCGGAATAGTAGTCAAGACACCAATTGCTGCATCCAGCTTATGCCGCGATCCAACCAATTTTTTTACTTCATTGGCGCGAACGAATTCAGGATTGACGCGGATCTCAGGCGAGTGCCCCGAAATCTCACGCATCATTTCAATAGCTTCAAGCAAGCTATGACCAACGCCGGAACAAATATTGAACGCGTCGCCACTGATGAAATTTGAATCACGTTGAACCAGCCGACGATAACATTCGGCCACGGTTCGCACATCTGAAAATTCGCGCACTACATCAAGATTGCCAAGCTCAATCATGGGCGCACGCCGCTTGAAATGATCAACAATTTTCGGTAGCAGGAAATTAATCGACTGTCCTAGGCCGGTGTAGTTAAAAGGACGCACGATCGTAATGCGCAGCTTGTCAGCCCACAGCTTCGCAACATATTCCATCGCCAGCTTGCTGACAGCGTAATCATTGGCAGGCGCCGCGGGCACGTTTTCGTCGATGGTTTCAATATTGGCATTACCGTAAATATTAGCGCTGCTTGCCAACAAGACCGCGCTTGGTGCGGCATTCAGCTTTGATGCAGCCGCAAGCAGATTTCGAGTGCCAACAATGTTGGTGCGGTAGATGGCATCCACATCGCCGTGCGCAACAAACGAGATACCGGCGAGATGCACGATTACGTCTGGCTGGACATCACTAACGGCTGACTCGACGCTGGCTATATCGTTCAGATCGCAGCTGATAATTTCTTCGGTGCCACCGCCTGCCGCGCCTTGGGTAATATTGCCCGCGGCACCAAAAGCCAAACCAAAAATGTCGTATCCTGCCAGTCGCAATTCTGCTACTAGATAACTTCCAGTAAAACCTTCGATTCCGGTGATGAGTGCACGCGCCATTTTAGAATGAAGTGCCTGTTTCGTTGCGTCGAATGTCTGCCTCAACCATCATTTCGCAAAGTTGTTCCAGCGTCGTTGTCGGCTCCCAGCCTAACTCACGCTTCGCTTTTGAGGCATCACCAATCAAAAGTTCTACCTCAGCCGGCCGATAAAATTTAGGGTTTACCCGCACCAACGTTTTATTGCTTTTGCGATCTATTGCTACCTCGGCCTCAGCGCTGCCTTGCCAACCTAGATCGTATCCTGCGGCTCTCGCCGCCATCGTCACAAAATCTCGCACCGTCTCCGTGCGATTGGTCGCCAGCACATAGGTGTCCGGTTTATCGACCTGTAGCATGCGCCACATGCCATCCACATATTCTTTCGCAAAGCCCCAATCGCGCTTCGCATCCATGTTGCCCAGCTCCAGCACATCTTGTTTGCCGAGCTTGATTTTGGCAAAGCTGTCGGTGATTTTTCGTGTCACAAACTCGCGCCCACGCAGCGGCGATTCGTGATTAAACAAAATGCCGCTCGCACCAAAAATGTTGTAGCTCTCGCGATAATTAATCGTCATCCAATGCGCGTAGAGCTTGGCCACGCCGTAGGGGCTACGCGGATAAAACGGGGTGCTTTCAGTCTGCGGTATCGCCTGAACCTTGCCAAACATTTCTGAGGTGCTGGCCTGGTAAAAACGAATATCGGCGTTAACGATACGGATCGCCTCCAACAGATTTACGGCACCAATCCCGGTTATTTCCGCAGTCGTAATCGGTTGCGCAAACGACACGCCGACAAAGCTCTGCGCGGCCAAGTTGTACACCTCGGTGGCACCAGTCGATTGCAGCAGCCGAATGCTGGCGCTCAGGTCAGTCAGATCGTATTCAATCAAATGAAGATTGGGATGTTTGCTGACGCCCAACTCTTCGATTCGCCACAGATTAACTGAGCTCGTGCGGCGGAAAGTGCCGTAAACGATGTAACCCTTCTGAAGCAAAAGCTCGGTTAAATACGCGCCGTCTTGGCCGGTGATGCCGGTGATGATTGCTTTTTTCATTCAGCTCAACCTCAAACAATTTCAATTTCAGGAAACGGGAAAATAAACTTTCCACCGCTCGCAAGATATTCTTTTTCACGCCGTAAGATGCCATCTTTAAAATGCCATGGCAGCACCAAAAAGTAATCGGGCTTCATTGCTTTAGCATCAGCCTCAGAAATAATGGGAATGTGGGTTCCTGGCGTAACTTTGCCAAATTTCTCGGGGTTAACTTCAGCAATAGCAGGTATGTCTTTGGAAGTGAGTCCACAAAACTGAAGCACCACATTACCTTTTGTTGACGCGCCATAGCCCAGCACTTTTTTTCCGTCGGCGTTTAGCGCCCGGATGAGGCGTGTCAAATCATCGCGATGCCGAAAGACGCGCTCCTCAAAATCCCGATAAGGTCGCGGTGTGTTGAGGCCCATGCGGTCTTCTTGATCTAGCAGCCAATTGACTACCGCATCGTTGGACTTAATCGACTTGTTGGATGCCTTGGCTGCCGTCACCGCAAAACTGCCACCGTTAACCGAATTCATCACCACATCGACCAGCCGCATTCCGGACTTCTCCAGAATCGTTTTAACGACGGCGAGCGAATAATACTCAAGGTGCTCATGACAAATGGTGTCATAAGAATTCATGCGCAACATCGAGGGCATGTAGCTCTGTTCAAAATGCCAGATGCCGTCATCAGCTAAAACTGATTCAATCTGTTGGGCGAATATGATGGGGGAATCGAGGTCGTAGAACATCGCGATGGATGTCACGATTCGAGCAGGGTGCTTCTCAATTGAACGATATGCATCTGCTGAGAAAAAGTCAGGCACCAATGAAATCTCAGCCGGGTAATATTCTGCAAATTTTTTTCCAGTGGGATCAATACCAATGCGTTTTAGTCCCTTGGTT
>JAYVYF010000339.1:0-3112 GCA_043784585.1 Burkholderiales bacterium | reverse complement strand
TGTGCTGCGATTCAGATTCCGTTAGAGCTAGCCGACGGTGAGGAATGCGAAATAATCTTCAGGTTGGGCACTGCGGGCCGGCAGGGCGGCGGCAACACGAGCGAACTGATATTCGGTGCCCGAGGAAAATCCGAAGCAAAAAAATCACTGCAAAACGTGCACGATTATTGGTTGAAAACACTTGGCGCGGTGCAGGTAGAAACACCGGATATTGCACTCAATATACTCGCCAACGGCTGGCTGCTTTACCAAACGCTGGCCTGCCGTCTGTGGGCGCGAAGTGGCTATTACCAATCCGGCGGCGCGTTTGGTTTCCGCGATCAGCTACAAGACACGATGGCGTTGATTCACAATGAACCGCGTCTGGTTCGCGAGCATTTACTGCGAAGCGCCTCGCGCCAATTCTCAGAGGGCGATGTACAGCATTGGTGGCATCCACCATCAGGCCGCGGCGTGCGTACCCATTGCTCGGATGATTTCCTGTGGTTGCCGCAATCGACTTGCCGTTATGTGTTGAGCACAGGCGATACGGGCGTGCTCAACGAGTCTGTTTATTTCCTCGAAGGCCGCATCGTCAATCCAGAAGATGATTCTTACTACGATCTACCCTCCCGTTCAGAAGCCAAGGCAACGCTTTACCAGCATTGCGTTCGAGCGATTGAGCGCGGACTCAACTTTGGCGAACACGGCCTGCCGCTCATGGGTTCGGGCGATTGGAACGACGGTATGAATCTGGTCGGCATGCAAGGCAAAGGCGAAAGTATCTGGCTGGGCTTTTTCCTCTACGACACGCTGATGCATTTCATTCCGTTGGCTAATATGCATGGCGACACCCGCTTTGCCCTTCGCTGCCAGACGGAATCAGAACAACTGCGCCGCAATCTTGATCAACATGGATGGGATGGGAAATGGTATCGCCGTGCGTATTTTGACGACGGCACACCGTTGGGCTCCGCCAGCAATACCGAATGCCAGATCGATTCGATTGCGCAGAGCTGGTCCGTGCTATCGGGCGCTGGCGATGCTGCACGCGCCAGAATGGGCATGGACGCGCTCGATGATCGACTCGTCCGCCGCGACGATCAGCTGATCCAATTGCTGGCGCCTCCGTTTGATAAATCGACGCTCAACCCCGGCTACATCAAGGGCTATGTGCCGGGGGTGCGAGAGAACGGCGGACAATATACGCATGCTGCAATTTGGGCGTCGATGGCATTTGCCAAGCTCGGCGACAACGCCCGTGCTTGGGAATTATTCAACATGATTAATCCGATCAATCACGCAAAGACGGCGGCAGACGTCGCAACATATAAAGTCGAGCCTTATGTGATTGCCGCCGATGTCTACGGCGTTGCTCCGCATACGGGTCGTGGCGGTTGGACCTGGTATACCGGCTCGGCGGGCTGGATGTATCGCCTCATCTTAGAATCGTTGCTAGGTGTTACGGTTGAGGCTAATAAATTGCGTTTGGCACCGTGTCTGCCCGCCGACTGGGAAGGTTTCAAGCTCCACTATCGCTATCGCGAAACCACCTACACCATCAACATCGTGGTTCTGCCCAAACTGGTTGGTGATACACAAGAGGCGAGTATTAGCGTTGATGGCGTCACGCAACGAGATCAAACGGTAGTCATGCGCGATGATCGGCACGAGCACTTGGTAGAGGTCACCATCAGACGCTCGTGAGGCTAGATGGCAGCTGTAGGCGGATGTGGGCTTTTGTAGGCATTCGCTCACAACAAAACTCGCGCTTTGCCGCTCATTTTGGTCGGAAGCTTACTAAATAATCAGATGGTCTAAACGTATTCAAGGCCATCATGAAACGCTCAACTGCAGTCAAGAATCGTGAGTCATCCTCAGCGCCGTTCATAGACGCATTTTGCAAATCGCTCGCTGCGAGCTGCACCGTCTCGGCATCACGTCTACAGATGCGGCCGCCACCACGATTACAGCTTGAACTAATCAGTGAGACGAAAAGTGCCACGCAATCCGAATATGCCGCGGCTTCACATCAGCCAGGCGGGCACACTGCGCCAACTATTTCACCCGCACTAAGGGGCGCTACATCCGTTGGCAATGCTGTGCGGACAATGCCGCACTACGCACTTTCCAAATCGGACGAAGCAAGTAGCCCAAAGCAAAACCACATGCTGTCAGCATTGCCACAGGCGGACTTTAACCGCCTACTGCCTCATCTGGAATGGGTAGAGATGCCGTTGGGCGATGTTCTTTATGAGTCCGGCGGTCGGCTCCAATACGTGTTTTTCCCCACCACTTCGATAGTCTCGATTCTGTATGTACTCACGGACGGTGCACCCACCGAAATTGCGGCGGTAGGCAATGAAGGAATGCTCGGTATTTCAACTTTTATGGGTGGCGAGACCACGCCGAGCCGCGCCGTGGTGCAGAGTGCTGGTTTTGGCTACCGGCTTAAAGTGCAGTTGCTCAAACAAGAGTTTGATCGTGCGGGACCATTGTTCCGCCTGCTGTTGCGATACACCCAGGCGCTGATGTCGCAAATGACGCAGATGGCAGTTTGCAACCGCCATCACTCTCTAGACCAACAATTATGTCGTCGGCTGTTATTTAGTTTGGATCGCCTGCCGACAGATTCCATGGTGATGACGCAGGAGCTGCTCGCCAATACGCTTGGCGTACGACGCGAAGGGGTCACCGCCGCAGCAGGAAATTTACAGCGTGCGGGGCTTATTCGCTACAGCCGCGGCCGCATAGAAATACTCGATCGTCAGGGTCTGGAGGCCGCGGTATGTGAGTGTTATGCTGTGGTCAAGCTCGAATTCAATCGCCTGCTTTCGGACAGCCATAAATCCGATCCCTTCCACGCGGTTCGCGAACCCGAACAATATATCGATCAGCAGTCACAGCCCGCAGATTTACGATTCAGCGCCAAAACGGCGAATTTCAGGTCTGGCCAAAAAATGCCTGACCATGCTTTTGCTGGCGGTGAATAGTGCAATTCGCAATTGATAACCCGTACCAAAACCCATCAACTTAAATTCACAGGAGACTTCAATGAATAAAGATCAAGTTAAAGGCCGTGCAAAGCAAATCGAGGGCAAGGCAAAAGAAGTGGCGGGCAAGCTTGTCGGCA
>JAYVYF010000338.1:0-19179 GCA_043784585.1 Burkholderiales bacterium | reverse complement strand
GTAAAAGTGCGATTCAAGGCGATGAGTAAGTTATTTACAACAGGATTAATTGCCGACGTGATGTTGGTATTTATGCTCATCGAGGCCGTTTGTCTGTTGGCATATTTTTTCAAAACCGGACGCGGTCTGGCACCGTTAGCCGTGTTTTGGATGTTGCTTCCAGGCACGTGCCTGGTGCTGGCCATTCGTGGTGCGTTGGTGGGTGCTCAGTGGGGATGGATTGCCTTGGCTGTTAGTGTTTCGTTGTTGGGCCACGTCGGCGATTTTCGCCAGCGCATAATCGGTAAACGTTGTTAGACAACGTTCGGCGGCGGACCAAGCGCAACCACGCTTCGGTCATTTTGACCGCATTTTGCGGCGATTGAAGACTACGAAGGCAAGATCAAAAATATTCTTCTCATCTTTCAAGCGCACTTCACGAGATTGTTGTTCCCAAATAAAATCGTCAATTGAAGGGAAAAAAGTATCGCCCTTCAAATCAGCATCAATTTCTGTAATGTAAAGCCGGTCAGCTGCACCAAGCGCTTCAACATAAAGCGTCGCCCCGCCAATCACAAACGGATTATCAGCTTCGCAAAGCGCCAGCGCATCGTCGAGCGAAGCGGATACTTCAATACCTTCCGCCGCAAATGTTATGTTTCGGCTCACCACAATATTTCGTCGATTCGGTAATGGTCGGCCAATCGACTGAAACGTTTTACGACCCATAATAATCGGGTGGCCCGTGGTGATGTGCCTGAAATAAGCCAGCTCGGCAGGTAAATGCCAAGGCATTTTATTTTCGTAGCCGATTACGTGATTTTTTGCGACCGCAACAATGAGAGACAACATGGTCAAGCGATATTAAGCGCTAAACCGCGATCGGCGCTTTGATAGCGGCATGCGGCTGGTAGCCGCTTAAAACGAAATCATCAAAACGAAAATTAAAAATACTATCCACTTCGCTGTTTAGCGTCATCTTGGGTAGTGCACGGCAGTCGCGAGACAATTGTTCTTGCGCCTGGTCAAGATGATTGACATAAAGGTGTGCATCGCCGAGCGTGTGCACAAAATCGCCTGCTTTGAGCCCCGCAACTTGGGCAATCATCATCGTCAAAAGCGCGTAGGAGGCGATATTGAAAGGCACCCCAAGGAAGATGTCCGCGCTGCGTTGATATAGCTGACAGGAAAGCTTTCCATCAGCGACATAAAATTGAAAAAATGCATGGCACGGCGCAAGCGCCATTTTGGAAATATCGGCGACATTCCATGCGGACACAATCAGGCGACGCGAATCAGGGTTACTTTTGAGCTGCGATATCAGCTCGCTAATTTGATCAATGTGCCCTCCATCCGGGGTCGGCCAAAATCGCCATTGATAGCCATAAACGGGACCTAACTCACCGCTTGCATTTGCCCATTCATCCCAAATCGTCACGCCATTTTCTTTAAGATAGCTAACGTTGGTATCGCCTTTCAAGAACCAGAGCAGTTCATGAATGATCGATTTAAGGTGCATTTTTTTGGTGGTAACGAGCGGGAACCCTTCGCCCAGATCGAAGCGCATCTGATAACCAAACACTGAAATAGTCCCGGTGCCGGTGCGATCTGATTTTTTGACGCCATGTTCAAGTACATGGCGCATTAACGCTTGATACTGCTTCATTCGACTTTACGTTAATTGCTTTAAGTGTGATCCCGCGCCCCAAAAAAATTTACTATCTGGCGTAGAGCCTGAGGGCAGTAAGAGCTTACGGATTATAAATTAAAGCGACTTGCTTATCTAAGTGGCGCTCTGCTTTTGCGCAAAAATTACCCAAAGACTGGCTAAATCGCTGGCACCGTCAGTGCCTTGAACCGATTTCAGTGTTTGAATACCTTTGGCTTTTTGCCCAGATTGAAGGAGCGCAATGCCTAACAATAGTTTTGCATCTTCGGGCCGTTTGAGCCCGCCTTTGCTGATCCCCGCTTCAATCATTGGGATGCCTTTTGCGGCCTGTCCGCTGGTGACTAAATTGTATCCCAGCGTGACGAGCGAGTCGCCGGTTCTGGCGGCGTTAGCTTCGTTCTCCTCTTTGCCGGAAGCAATCGACTTTTGGTTTTCACTGACTTGCTTTTCAGTAAGGTCGCGCAATCGCTTTTGGCGATCTACTTCTGCGCCTTTGCCGAGAACCCCTGTTTTATAACCTTCATCAACAATTTTTTTAGCTTCCGAGGGGTAATCTGCTTGAAGCGCAAGCTGTGCCATTTCCATATAGTCGCTAGGCGTAGTCAAATTACCGGTCGCAAATTTAAGTCGATAGACATCCAGAGATAGCCGATCTGAGAACCCGGGCTTGTTCTGCAGGCGTGACACGACGTCAGCCCAGAGGGATTTTTTAGGATAATAGTTAAGCAACTTCTCAATTGTTGAAATATAGCCCGAGGAGTTTTTCTGGCGTAGGTAAGCGTTGGCGAGTAACTGTAGTTTCTCCTCTGAAGGCGTACGGCCCGCTTTTTGGTCGGCTTGAATGTCGGCTAGAGACTCCTTCGCGGTATTGGCAAAGTCGCCGCTTTGGAAATACGCTTGAATGAGCAGCGTGCGCGTCTGACCTCCGCTACCGCCCTCGCGCGCGTAACGGTTTGCCCATTGAATTGCGGCGGGATAATCGCGGGCGCTGTAGTGCATGCCTACCAAGGCTTCAATCATTTTTAATTGCGTGCCCGCCGGTGCTTTGCCGGAAGCTACAACTGCTTCAAATGAACGCATTGCCGTGGCACTATCACCGGCACCCGCAGCGGCGGAGCCGCGCATGCTGTCGATGATAAAGTTTTCTTGGGCAGTACGATTGGGTGCAGACTCAGCCTCGCGAATTTTTGCCAGCGCATCTTTGAATTTGCTTGCGCGAATCAGCTCTTGTGCGGCCTGTAACGGTTTACCGATTTCGGGTCTTACTGATTGGGCATGGGCTGTCGAACCCGACAAGCTCGCAATCGAGGCACCAGCAGCAATGGCAGCGACCATGATTGCAACCCGCGCGCGCTGAAAAAAATCGGCTTTAGTCATAAATTAATTTCCCAAAAATAGAGGACAAAACTGCTTGAGAAGCTATTAAACGAAATTGGTAAACGTTTAGATGACCGGCTCAGTGCCAGAACATCTAAATTGCATCTTTAATGAACATCGGCGGTGTTCCGAGTGTCTATCGCGCGAGTGAATACGGATACGACCGGGATACAAGAAAGATACAAAAAGGATGCAAAAGGGGACCGATTAAATAGAAAACGCGGCAAGTAGCCGCGTTTTCTAGTGGGACAATTATTTGACGAACTGCTCGTTACCAACAATGCCCAGCTTGGTTACGCCTAAGCGCTGAGCTGACGCCATCACCATTGCTACTGATTTGTACTGCACCAGTTTGTTGGGGCGTACGTGGAATTCAGGCTGAACCGGTTGGGCAACGATTTCTTTAATTTTTGTTTCCAGTTCCTGACGACCTGAAACGGGAACCGCATTCCATAAAACAGTGCCGTCAAAATCAATGTCAACCTGTACGACCACCGGCTCGACCGGCGGAGGCGGCGCGGCATTGGGAATCGGCATGTTAAGTTTCACAGCATGGGTTTGTGGTGGGATCGTGATAATCATCATAATAATTAACACTAACATCACGTCGATAAGAGGCGTAGTGTTGATTTCCATCATTGGCGCGGCTTCTTTACTAGAATCGCTAGAGCCTACGTTCATGCTCATACTTTTATCCTTTATGCTGCGTGGTTTTTACAATTACGCAAAGTGCTCAAACCTGCATTTAGATTGATGCTGTCAGGCTGTAAGCCCCAAGCTTACTGATTAAGCGGAGGTGCCTGAGTGATAAATCCGACTTTCAATATGCTGGCACGCTGTGCGGTATAAATGACGCGCCCGACAGATTCATATCGCGCATCACCGTCACCGCGGATGTGTATTTCCGGCTGGGGAATTTTAACAGCAGCGGCTTTCATCTTTTCAAACAGTACATCCGTATCTGGAATGAGCTGCATATCCCAGTAGATATCGCCGTCTTTGCCAATCGAGATAACAATATTCTCTGGCTTGGTGATGGTCACCACATTTTTCTCTTCAGGCAGTTTCACCTTTAAAGTTTGCAGCACGACCGGTGACGTAATCAAAAAGATGATGAACAGCACCAACATAATATCGACCAAAGGTGTGGTGTTGATGGCCGAGATCACCTCGTCATCGTCACCATCTGAAGCTATGTTCATTGCCATGTAAAACTCCTGCTTATGGTTCTGTTTGTCCCGTCATCAACGGTGCTGCATGGCCGTTGGTGACGGAGCAGCGTAGATAAATCCTCGGCCGCAGCCGCAAACAATTATTTGGCTTTGTTGCCTTGGCTCATCAATACGGAATGTAAGTCTGAACTGAATGCGCGGACTTGTTCCATCGCTGTTTTGTTACGGCGAATTAGCCAGTTGTAGGACAACACGGCAGGAACGGCAACAGCCAAGCCGATCGCCGTCATGATCAGTGATTCGCCAATAGGGCCGGCGACTTTATCCAATGATGATTGGCCCGATTGACCGATGGCGACCAGGGCGTGATAGATACCCCAAACCGTACCAAACAAACCTACAAATGGTGAGGTAGAGCCGACCGTTGCCAGGAATGCAAGCCCATCGCCCAAACGGCTATTGACGTTGTCGGTTGCACGCTGGATGGACATCGTCACCCAAGTATTGAAATCAACATCGCCCATCAGGCCGCTGTGGCGTTCGGTTGCTTTCAAGCCGCCTTCAGCAATGAAGCGAAATGCGCTGTCTTCGTGAAGTGTGCTCATACCCTGCGATAGCGAACCCGCATTCCAGAAGGTTTCTGTAGCCGCTTTTGATTCTTTCATCAGGCGACGCTGCTCAAAGAATTTTACAATCAGGATGTACCAGCTACCCATTGACATCACCACCAAAATGAACAATACAAACTTGGCGACCATATCGGCCTTGTCCCAAATTGCCTTCATGCCCAAGCCCTCGCTCGCGGCAGCAGGCGCTGCGACCGGTGCGGTCATTGCGGCTGCCGGTGAAGGTGAGGCTTCAGCAGGCTTTGCAGCATCCGGCGCAGGCGCTTGCGCTGCGGCGGGTACGGACTGCAGGGAAACGACTGCCGTCATGACGGGTGCGCTGAAAATGACTGCCGCAACCAGCACTGCGGAGATACGTTTGATTAAAGCCATGATGCCTCCAATGAAAATAACATTTGACGAAGAATGAAATAGAAATTATTCGCTACCAACCGAAGCCAATGCGATAGTTTACTGCCCTAATAAAGCTTCCTTGACAAATTAATCACTTAATTTGAATGAGAACGGTACTTGCACACGGACGTCTCGGCCCTGCGCATTGCATTTGAACAGCCGCACTGAATTGATCGATATCGAATTAAACGCTCTGTTTGACGAAGATATGACTTCCACATCTTTAATTTCGCCGTTTGCGCCGACTGTAGCTTCAATAAGCACCTCTCCCTGTAGGCCATCTTTGCGGGCTTGGGTCGGATATTTGATATCAGAGCGAATTTGCTGCGAATTCGGACACGCAATACCTACGCTTACCGGTGCAGGTGGTGCGATAGGCGCGGGTGGCGCGGGTGGCGTAGGTGGCGCAAACACGGGCGGTGCTACCACGGTCGTATTTTGTATAACCGGCGGCTGCAACTGCTGCTGTATCTGCACTTCAGGCGGCGGTACAAAGGTTTGCACCACCACCACTTGCTTTGGCGGCGGCGGTGGTTCGAGCGGCGGCGGCGGCGGTTTTGGTTTCTCCACGATAATAACGGCTTCAGTCTCGGGCAATATGATGCGGACGGCCTTGGTCGCAAGCCCTGACGCAAGTGCCCAGCCCAATAAGATGTGCAAAATAATGACAACACCGATGCCGACTGCGTGTTTGCCAGGCTGGCGTTGTTGCTCTGCGTAACCCATTCAACTACCTCCACGTGCAACTATTTACGGGCATTCAAAGCAAGTATGACGGCTTTGAAATAAAGGCGAGAGTATATATTGTATTTTCCGCAGGTGCAGTAATCTGGCGAGACCAAATCACCTGCATACAAAATGGCGTGTAACTTTATTACGGAAACGAAACGCTTGACGGACCAAAATTACTTGCTCGAAAAGTAAACTAAAAAGGTAACGCGTTACCTTCTGACGAGCTTGCGTTGATCGCTGCCATTCGCTTCAAATTGCGTATTTCTTTAAAGCATTTTTCTTACCAATAAAGCGATCATAAACAAATTACCCATGAATATGCAAACAACATCTTTGCCAGACGCTCGAGCGCTTGCCGAATCAGGTATCAACGCGTTACGTAACGGCGATGCCATTACCGCACGCCGATTATTTGAGAAAATTATCGCTCACGGCGCGGCTGACGCGTCAGCATTCTTAGGCTTGGCTTACGCTTGCCGACGTCTCCATGAAGCAACGGCAACGCTTGCTGCTGTAGACAGTGCGTTGGCGCTTGAGCCACAAAATATTCGCGCGTTGATATTCAAGGCCGATCATATGACCGCCAACGGCGGAGACCGCAGCGCCGCGGCGTTCTACCTTGCGGCAGTAAAAGCATCGGCGTCAATTGAGGCGCTGCCGGCAGATTTAGTGAGTGACATCGAGCGCGCCCGCGCGATGTGCGAGCGCGTGGTCACCGCATCGGAATCTTTTTTACGTGATCGGCTGATGCAGCAGGCCATGCTGGATGATCCATCCGGCGAGCTTGCTTCGCCGCGTTTTGAGGAATCGCTCGACCTATTGTTTGGCCACAAACAAGTTTTTTTTCAGGCACCTCGCTATTATTTTTTTCCCGGACTTCCACACATTCAATTCTATGACCGTCGCGATTTCCCATGGCTGGATGTGGTTGAGACGGCCACCGATGACATGCGCGCCGAATTGATGGAAATCATGCGTCAGCCGGATGCATTTGCACCCTACGTTCAGGCGAATGCAAATCGTCCGCACAACCCACAAGCCGGGATGTTGAATAACCCCGATTGGAGTGCGTTTTACCTTTGGAAAGACGGTAAAGTTGTTGCCGACAACGCGGCGCGTTGCCCGCGCACAATGGCAGCGCTTGCCAATGCACCAATTTCGCGCGTCGGCAATCGCTCGCCGTCAATCTTGTTTTCGCTGCTGCGTGCTGGCGCGCACATCCCGCCCCACAACGGGCTCGTCAACACGCGGCTCATTTGTCACCTCCCGCTGATTGTCCCGGGGCAATGCAGGTTTCGTGTCGGCAACGAGACCCGCGAATGGGTTGAGGGCAGGGCGTGGTGTTTCGACGACACCATCGAGCACGAGGCGTGGAACGACAGTGATCAAACACGGGTAATTTTACTGTTTGAAATCTGGCGGCCAGAACTCACCATGCGCGAGCGCGAGCTGGTGAATGCGATGTTTGAAGCCATCGATGCGAAAAGCGGCGTCAAGCCATCGTGGGAGATTTAATCGCGTGTGGTTTATGATTATCGCGGCAAGTTATTTATAAATTCCCTTGAAACTCTAGGCTTGGTGGGCTGTTTGAGGCATAAATTCTCCACATCGTCCGCCAGCGCTAAGGTTTGTGGTGAAGTAATTGGTAATATCCTTATCCTTATCCTTATCCATGGCCATATAAAAATGTTGATTTCAAAAATGAAAAATAATAATTTATGAGTACTACAGAAATTAATTTACTGGCTGACCAAGCGGTTCGGGCGGGCCACGCGGGTCGTGATCAAGATGCTGTTCGACTCTGGAGCCAAGTCTTGGGCGCTGAGCCCAATCATGTGCCGGCCCTGACCGCACTCGGCCAGCGCGCCTTTCGTACGGGCGACTTGCCTGGCGCGCATGCGGCTTTCAAGCGTTTGGTCGAGATCAATGGCAACGATTTGCAGCAGTGGATTAATTTGGCCTTGATTTGCCAAGGTTTGAAAGATGAGGCAGGGGAAGAGCGCGCTATTAAAGGCGCATTGACCGTTGATGCGATGGATTTGGTCGGCTTGATTCTGCGCGCCAATTTGCTGGAGCGACAAGGCAAAACCCACCAAGCGGCAACCGCTTATGGTGCCGCCGCAACCGTGTCGCCGCCAATGGACAGGCTCGCTCCCGACTTGCGGCCCGCGGTGTTGCACGCCATGGCTCAGCGCGACCTGTATCAGAAAAATTTTGGGACTTTTATGGACCAATATTTAGCGCCACACTATCGATCATTCAGCAGCGAAAAGCTTGACCGGTTTCGTGATTCGATTGATATTCTCGTCGGCCGCAAGCATCGCTATGAATCGCTGTCGATGATGTATCACTACCCACGGCTGCTGCCAATGGAGTTTTTTGAGCGCGTGGAATTTCCTTGGCTTGATCGGATTGAAGCCGCGACTAGTGTGATTCGCGACGAGTTTTTGCAAATTCTGCGCGCCGATTCTCGCGAACCTGACGGGTTTGGCGCGTCTGGTGGGGCTAGCGAGAGTGGCTTCACGCCATACATCACTTATCCGAACGATGTGCCGCTTAACCAATGGGCAGAACTCAATAATTCGCCGAGCTGGAGCGCTTTTCACCTCTACAAAATGGGTGAAATTGTTGCCGAAAATGCCGCGAAATGCCCTCAGACCATGGCGTTGCTCGGTTGCGCCCCCACCCCGACACAACCGGGCCGCACCCCTGCCGCGATGTTCTCATTACTCAAACCAAAAACGCGAATTCCCCCGCATACCGGCGTGTCGAATGTGCGATTGGTCACGCATGTGCCGCTCATTATTCCTGAAGGGTGCGGCTTCAGGGTCGGCAACACCACTCGTCAGTGGGCGCCCGGCAAAGCGTGGGTGTTCGATGACACCATCGAGCATGAAGCATGGAACGACAGTGACCAGCTTCGCGTGGTGTTGATATTCGATATTTGGCATCCGCAGTTGAGCATGGCCGAGCGGGAAATGATCGCCGCCATGTCGGCGGGGCTCAATGCGTTCCAAGGCCAAATTGGCGGTTTTGATTTATAAACCCGAGGAGGGACGGGCAGCTTGGGACATTAGTATTCTTTAAGGCCTGCCAAACCTAGTATTTAGATTATGGGGACGAAAAAAAACGGCGGGCCTTGGCCCGCCGTTTTTATAACTGCTTTGCTACAGGAGTTAGAATGCTGCGGTCACGTTAAAGAAGAAGCGGCGACCCAGTGCATCGTAAACCTGCGGGTAAGTATTACCGTTACCCAGGCCTGCGCCAACCAGGCCGCTGAGTGGTGGATCGCGATCAAATACGTTATTGACACCCGCACGCAAGGTAATCTTCTTGGTAAGCGTATAAGCTGCGGCCAAGTCGAGGTAGTTTCTTTCGCCCAGCGTGCGGTCTTTATCAGCGATACCGGAATTGTTCAGCAATGGATTATCGCTGATGCCTTCTTGCGAAACTTTACCGATATGACGCCATGTGGTCGCTACGTCAAGACCCCATGGTGTTTCCCATGTTGTACGGAACTTATGACGCCATTCCGGGGTAGGGATACCGCAGTTTGCGCCATGTAAGCCCACGCAGTTGTAAGCACCCAAACCAACGACTGGCTCTGATGTTGCATCCTTCAGATAAGTGCCGGTAAGGTTGAATTTTAGGCCACCAAAAGCGGGAAGCTTTTGAACATAATCCAAGCTAACATCAATACCCGCTGTTTTCAATGCACCTAAGTTCTGGTTCGTGGAAATAATCTGGCCTGCTGGCAAAGCCCATAGCGTGCCTAAACGATCACGGCGAACCAAATCACAAAACGCAGCTGAACCAGTCTGCAAGCACTGGTTCAGAATAGTGCCGGGCGGGGCAACACCGATCACTTTGGTTACTTTGATATTAAAGTAATCAATCGAAGCGCTGAAGTTTTTGCCCACTGTGAATACAGTGCCGAAGGTGTAGCTGTCTGATGTCTCGGGTTTCAACGCTGCGTTGCCGCCTTGCAGATAGTTATATTGACCGGCTGGGCTGTCCAGAAGCGCTGAACCATACTGGGCAGCAGTCACGCCAGTGCGTGCGCACTGAGCTGCCGTGGCTGTTTGTGACGGGCCACAAGGATCTGCCGGCAAGTCAAACAGCGCCACGCCTTGAGCCGTGAACAAGTCGATCACGTTAGCTGCACGAACCGCTTTTTGGCCGCTGCCGCGCAAACGAACTTGTTTGACCGGAGCCCATTCAATACCCAAGCCATAAGAGTCTGTCTTTTGGCTCGTGTTGTAGTCAGAATGACGGAAGCTGCCGTTCATGCTCAACAAGTCCGCAAAGTTTTTGCCTTCAATCAATGGCACCCGAACTTCACCGTAGACTTCCTTAATGGTGTATCCGCCACCCAAACCGATTGTGGGTCCGCCCTGACCAGCCAAGTCGCCGGTTGAAAATGCCGAATCGGTATCCAGCTGAAGTCGTTCAGTACGGCGCTCAAGACCGAATGCAACACCAACGCCATTTTGAGCAGACGGCAGTTTCAAACCATAGTTACCCAAATCAGCGCTGACGTTAGCACCCTGAACTTTTTGCTCGGTGAAACCCTTTTGGAACCCAGGAGTTGCCAAGTAAGCGACTGAAGCAGGGTTGATTTGTCCCAGTGCCCAGATGTTGTACGGGACGCAACCTGGCGCGCCTGAACGACACACGATGTTGCCCGTTGTATCACGTACAGCATCAAGCGCTAACGCGGTACGTGCAATCGAAAAGTCGTTCTTGTAAGTTTCTTGGTACACAACTTTGCCAGATTGCGCAAAGACATCGTAATTCCAGAATTTGGCGAACTCGCCTTTGATGCCTATAACGGTACGATATGAAGTATGACGAATATCGTCTTGACGGCCACCGCCTTCAACGTTGCGACGGAAAATCAAAGCATCTGCCGTGCCGGTAGTACCTGTACAGCCTAATGCAGTACGCCAAGAGGCTGACAAGAATGGATTTTCACACTGAATAGCATTGGCGCCAGATGCGTCATAACCAAACAATCCACTAGGTGCAATCTGGGCTACAGTGCGGTCATCGTGAAACGAAAACTCGGAGTACAGTTTTGCGTTATCGAACAAGTCATAATTTGCAGATGCGTTGAAACCATAACGCTCCGATGGACGCTGGAAGTAGTTCAGCGGGCCAAAGTTGTATTGGTCGTTAGCGGCGACAAAAGGGCGAACATTGCCATCTGCATCGGCCACTGTGCGGTTACCGGCTGCAACAATAAAGCGGCCGGGGAAGCTGGTACTCGAACCACCGCAGCGGAAGCCGGCGGGCAGCGTAATACCGTTTGTGACTGAGGTCGTGCTGCGCGTGGCGTTGCCAGCTGAGCAAGACGTGAAATCGCGCTCCGACTGAAGCAACGCATCTTCCTTCTTGTAGTTAAAGAAGACCGTCGCGTTACCTTTGCCATTTGCGAAGTTGCCACCCAGCAACATGCTCATATCGAAAATCTTGCCGTCAGCGCTTTTGTTGTCGGGAATTTTAAATTGGGAAGTATTACTAATCGCGCGCGCGCTAATGACATCGGCTATACCTGAGTGATCGTGTTGCTGATGATTGTTGAAACTTTGATTCACTTCAAATTGGGCGCCTTCGAACTTATCATTCAAGATGAAGTTGACCACACCTGCGACAGCATCAGACCCATAAATGGCCGATGCGCCGCCCGTCAGAATCTCAACGCGCTTAATCAGCGGAGCCGGAATCTGGTTCAAGTCAGCGGCATAAATGCGCGGGCTACCCGCGGGCAGGCGACGACCGTTCACCAATACCAGCGTGCGGGATGCACCTAGCCCGCGCAAGTTAACCGTTGCCGTCCCGGTCGATCCATTCGACACGTTACCGCCTTGATCCGCAAATACTTGCGGCAAGTTGTTTAACAGATTCTCAACCGAGCGCAGACCATCCACTTTGATCGACTGCGCGTCAAGCGTGGTGATTGGGCTGGTACTTTCGAGGTTGGCGGCAGGAATACGTGAACCTGTCACTTCAATTTTTTCGATTTTTTCAGGCGTAGCAGCCGGTGTTTGCGCGTATGACTGTGCCACCATCAGCGATATTGCAATGCCGGTCGCGATCACGCACGGCTTTCTGGTAAACGCCATTGTGGGCTGTTTATTTTTACTCATCGATGTCTCCTAGTAAGATTAAGTCGAGTGAAATATCCGAAGTGTCTCGGGGGCTGCCAAAACATAAGCTTTTTAATTTTCATGCAAGCTAAAACGTCAATATGACCAGTGCATTGTCACTGTTACGTTTATCTAACTCGCATCAAATAATGGACGCATTGAGGCACCGTCCAAATAAACTTACACGAGGACCTGAGAATACCCGTATTCAGCTATCGGCGAAGTCCTACATGCCGGTTCTTTGGCGAACTGTTGCAAAGCTGCAACAGTTCGGTGCCGACTATGCTTTAAAGCTTGTGCCAGGGGACTAAGGACAGGGCTGGCTAGCCAAACACAGATAATAAATTGTGGGCCAAAGAAATCCACAAGCGTTAAACCCCCCCGCGGGCTAAATCTTGCGGAATTTTTGATGCTTGTATTTCTACAGTTTACGGTTTGAAGTCGTATGCGACGCCAAGGATGAATTTAATTAGCTGCAAATGTACGAAATTGGTTCGGGCCTTCGGCCGATGCAGGTAGAAAATCGTGAAGAAACTAATAGTTGTTTCTTTTAAGCGAGATCTGAGCATTTTGCTGCTGTCGCTCAGAAGCACAAACCATAAAATAAAAGCCCCAGCGACTTGCTGGGGCTTTTATTTGCAGTATTAAACTTTCGGCCAACGCGCAAAATTAGAACTTATAGCCTGCTCTAATATAGAAGCTACGGCCATACGAGTCTGTGTAGCGTGCGTCATACCCGGCAGAGTTTGGCCCTGGTCCAAAGCGAGTTGAGAACGGCGGGTTTCGATCAAATAGGTTTTTCACACCAAGTGTAAATTGCAGCGCCTTGGTAGCATCAAAGCGTGTTTGGTAATCAAATGTAGTGTACGAGGCAACGCGTCGCCCGTCTAAATCGACTGGCGCACCACGCGAGCCATCCGGATTCAACGCAAAAATAACCCTGTCATCCGCAGTAACCGGCTGATCGATGTAACCCGATTTGTAGTGTGCAGAGATTGAGTGCGCGAACGCTCCAAATTTAGCCATCGCGGACAGACGCGATTGAACACGGAAAATAACGTTGTTATCTGGTCCATATTTACCGAGGCTTGTCTGAGTGCCGACACCCGGAAAATCATTTTCGGCCTTAAGCATATACGTTCCTGTCCACTGGATTGAAACAGGAGTGAATGACGCTGGGATTCTAAAAGTCGCATCCCAATCAATGCCAGAATATTTCGAGCTTGCTAAATTAATGGGAGCTGACAAGAAGCCAATGGTTGGGAAGTTACCGATAGGGTCAATAACTACGCTAAACAAAGACCGATAGGCATCTGGATTTTTAAACGCAAGGGTCTCGTCAACCGTTGTGAGGGTATCGCGAAGCTTCACTTGCCAAAGATCGGCACCCAAAGAAATTGCTGGAATCGGATCGACGCGGAAGCCAACGGTATATTGTTTAGACTTCTCAGGCTTTAGAGCACCAGAGCCGTTAGATGAATTTCCACCGCTAAGAGCATCATATTCTGTGGCGGGAGGCTGGCATCCCGCTGCTAATGGATCAGGCGCTTTAAACGGACAATTATAAAATCCAGTGGAACCATTGAACGACACAGGGGCAGAAATATCTGCAAGAGACGGAGCTCTAAACCCTGTTCCATACGAACCCCGAAAAAGCAGAATCGGTAAAGGTTGGAACCGGAAGCTTGCTTTATAGGTAACTCCATTGCTGGAAATGCCTTGATCGACGGAGCCGATCGGGTTTCCATTGAGATCGAAGCCTCGTTTGTTGCTGACTTTTGAGAAGCTGTCATAGCGAACGGCGCCAGTAAATTCTAAAGACTTCAGAACAGGAAGTGAAAGCTCAGCAAATGTTCCAAATACTTTTCGCGAGCTGTCAAAAGGCAAAGCCCCCGCACCGCCCCCAACAATACTGTCCGTATAATCGGGTTGCAACGCATTTGCGGTCTGCAAAATAGCGCTCGGGTCGTCCTTAAATTGCTGACGACTAAAATCAATACCAATACCGAGGCCAGAAGCGCCACCGCCCATTTGAAATAATTCGCGTGACGCTTTTAGATTAACACTGGACAGTGTAGATTTTGCGCTATCTAAAGCGTAGTTCAGCACAGCAGGTTTCAATGCAGCTGCACCTGCAGCGCTAGGTGGCAAAAATGGATTATAGGCACCCGAAGCAATGATCGCATTAAAGGCATTCTGGCTCGAATAACCACCGCGCGCGCTGTCGATGATTTTTTGCTCTGACTGCGTAAATGAGGCCGTGTAATCCCATTTGAGCGCGTTACCCTCAACGCCTGCCACTGCATGTTTTGTCTGATATGAGTATTCGTCCGTCCGCCCACCAGTATCTATTAAGCGCAAATTGATACGCGCGCGCGTCACGTCGGCGGCGGTAATCGGTGCGCCGTCGATAGGGGCCAATCGGCCTAAATACGGGACTACGAATTGGTTATAAAGCGGACTTGTCCTTGACAGCGCCAAAGGTTGTGCTGGCGGAGCATAACGTGATGTCAGTTTGAAATCTGAAAAAAGCAAGTCCACGAATGCGCGAGTATCGCTATTAATTTTTAAATTTCCACTTGCAACGACGCCATTGCGATGAGATAACGGAACTAATTCGACAGTGGATGAAAAATTAAAGCGGCAGTAGTTACGAAGCAAGAAGGTATTGGGGCCGCAAGTACCATTCGCATAAAAATCAGGTGAAAAAGTACGGGCTGTTCCGTCTCTTAAATTGACCTGCACACCCGCTGGTGAGGTATTGGAACTTGTATTAAGGAAAAGGTAGTTCCCGCCGTTGAAAGTAAAGGGTCTATTTGCACCATCGCGGGAGAATTTCCTGTCACTCGCATTCAAATCGTCTTGGTCATCATGCGACAGCGAAACAAATACGTTATAACCGTCTTTTTCCAGATTACCAAACCCCTTCGAAATGCCAATACTCTGGCTTTTGCCACCCGATTTTTCAGGTGAGTTGAACTCAAAGTTTACAGAGCCCTCTTCGGAATTTTTACGAAGAATAATGTTCACAACACCGGCAATAGCATCCGAACCATAGAGGGCCGATGCGCCATCGGACAATACTTCTACTCGCTCAACAGCCGACAGTGGTATTGACGACAAATTAACGCCGCTACCCGTGTTAAATGGCGCAACACGGCGACCATTTAGTAATACGAGCGTATATTTCTCCGCCAAGGCATGCAACGCCGCTGACTGCACACCACCACCACCACCGTTAACGGATGCCGCTGCGGTGGTAAAGCCCTGCATCGATGGAAGTGACTGAATCAGATCTGGCAAGCTCTGCACGCCGGTTTGGGCGATAGCGGCGCGGGTAATGACGGTTACTGGCAACGCGCCTTCGCCTTCAATTCTTTTGATGCTTGATCCCGTGACTTCAATTTTTTCAAGCGACTGAGGGGCAGAGGTTTCGGCTGGTGCTTGTGCATAGGCTACTTGTGCCGCCATCATCGATATTGCAATGCCGGTCGCGATCACGCACGGCTTTTTGGTAAACGCCATCGTAGGCTTTTTAGTTTTACTCATCGAAATCTCCTAGTAAAATTATGTCGAGTGGGATGTCCGAAGCATCTCGGGGGTCTGCCAAAACATAAGCTTTTTGATTTTTATGCAAGCTAAAACGTCAATATGAACCGTGCATTGCCACTATTGCGTTTATGTAACTCGCATCAAGTGGACGTATTGAGGCATCGGGCAAATAAATTTACACGCGAAGTAAAGAATACCCGCATTCAGCTGTCGGCGAAGTCCTACATGCCGGTTCTTTGGCGAACTGTTGCAAAGCTGCAACATTTCGATGCCGACTATGCTTTAAAGCTTGTGCCAGGGGAATAAGGGCCGGGCGGGCCAGGCAAGCACAAATAATAAATCCTCAAATGGAGCAGCCTATAGGCGTAAAAAAGCCCCGCAGGATAAATCCTGCGGGGCTTTTTGCGGAGGGTATTCCTACAGTTTACGGCTTGAAGTTATATTCTAAACTGAACATGAACGAAATCGGTGAAGTATATGACAGTACCGATTGCGACGTGCTTCTCACCGCGCCGGACCCAGTGTTGCGACGCTCTTCAACGTTTTGGATAGTTTGCTTGTTAAAGACGTTGAATACGGTTGCCTTTAAAGCCAAGCCTTTAACAACAGCTGGACGATAGGCCAGATTCAAGTCAAGGCGCGTATCCCATGGCAGCGTGCCCTGCGATCCGCGTGGCGTTGCCGCGCCATTATTGGTACCGAAAGCGCCCAGTGATGGTGCCTTGCTGCAGAAGAAAAACGCCGAACCATAATCTTGCGGATTCGTCGATGCGTTGGTCTGCAAATTATCCGGCAGGCTGCCAATACAGTTCTTCGGACGACCTGATGCAATCAAACCATTGGCACCAGCAGTCCACTCCGAGGAAACTTCATAGAAGCCATAGGCCTTGATCTGATGTCTGCGATCATTTGGCAAACGGCCATACGAATTAAGGGTGATTTCCGGGAAGTCAAAAGCCTGTGTCGTTGCAACGTCGGCTTGACCGATATCAGACAAAAGCTGACCTTCGGTATTGCCCTTGCTGGCGGACCAGGTGTAATTGACCTTGCCATACCAGCCATTGCGGAAAGGATGCTCTAAATAAAAGTCAAACGCCGTATAAGTGCGCTTTGCTTTCGGAAAGCCCAAATCCTTTGCGGTCAGATAAATGTTCTCAAGCTTGCCGGTTCCAGTAATGTCAATCGTGAACCGGTTGTCATACCCCGGGTTGAACAAAGCACACTGAAATGCAAAGTTTGACGCATCAACACCGTTTCTCGCTGCCCAAGCATCAAAAGGACGTTGATCACAGAAATCATCAATTGTGTTGCGCAACACACGGTACGTTGTTTTGCCGCCGATATTTAGCGATGGTGACCAAGCTTTGTCGAAGCCTAATGTCATTTCGTCCTGATAGTGAGCTTTCAAGTCAACAGCAGCCACCTGACGCGGATCCTTCGCCTGACCAAATTCGTTGTTGGCCGATATCACACCGCTTAATGGAACGAGGCCAGTAGGCGCACCAGTAATTGGATCAACACCGTTGTATCCAAAAAACTGGTTGGTATTGAGCGAACTACCGGCTCCGCGGACAGCCACGTTTGAAGGTATTTGTAAATGGTAGCGGCCGAGCGTGCCGTAAATCTTTAGGGAGCCATCGCCTTTGGCGTCCCACGCGGCGGCCAAACGAGGAGCTAATTGATGACGTTGTTGAACGTACACCTGGTTATCGCCGTTGTAGTTCGAGAATTGCTCGTTACGCAGGCCCAGTGTCAAGAGCAAGTTGTTGGTGAACTGCCATCTGTCTTCAATAAATTGGGCGGATTGTTTAACCGATGGCCTGGTTGCGGTGTTGATAAAAAATCTTTGGACAAAGAGTCCTTGTGCGCCTGAAATCGTGCCTGACGCTGCAGGCGAAATGGTCGCTCCGGGCGCAATTGTGTTCGGATTTCCACCGCTATTGCCATATTGCCAAAGGCCACCACCAGCTAGCCCGTCTCCGGCTGTAGAGTTAGTTTTGTTATTGTCAATACCGATACGCGCCGTGTGTGAACCGATCTTCCATTCCAGATCCAAACGGTAAACCTTTTGCTTATCTTCAGCACCCGGAACAAGAATCGAGCTGCCGGCTTCAGCAGTTTGCGGATTGTTATATACGACACCCGGTAAGCGATCAGCTCCTGTCGAAAATGTCTGGAACAGCGATGGGTTGAAACCCAATGGAAGAGTCGTGTGTGGTGTGTTGCTCTTCCCATAAAGCGCTTCAAACTTGATATTTTCCGTGAAGTACCCAGTGTATTTGGCAATTTTTAGGTCTGCACCACTCGGCGAGGCGACCGGAGATGGCCCAGAGTTGACGTAACTGATTCCGCCAGCTTGCACTGGTGTTTGTGTTTGCGTGCGGTAATCAAAACCGTAAAATTTACGTTCCTGGTTTACTTGGTCACGGATTTGCGTATATTCCAAATGATGGTTGTCGGTTATATTCCAGTCGAGCTTTGCAACATATCGTGGAATATTGGTGGTGACCGCTGCAAATCCATTTTCCGTTACGCCGAGAGGAGATCCTGCATTTGATTGGGTGTTCACGGACTCGCTGTAATTTCTGGTCGTTTCTGCATTGACGTAGAAAAATAACTTATCTTTAATGATTGGGCCGCCGACAGAGGCGTTGTAGCGAAGGCTATCAAACTGATCGCGTGATTGAACTAAGCGGAGGGTGTTGTCGGTCGCGCCATTACGAGCACCGCCGGTATTGGCGAAGTAAAGTTCTTTTGATTTTCCGCGGAGTTGGGCAGGGCTCCAGTCGGAAGCAACGCCAAATTCAAATTCATTGGTGCCGCTCTTGGTGGTGATGTTGACCACACCACCGGTGGAACGGCCAAATTCAGCGCCGTAACCGCCTGAAAGTATCTGCGCCTGGCCGATTGAGCCAAACGGCAGCTGTGAGAAGCCAACTTGGTACAGAACGTTGGTTACAGGAAAGCCGTTGATGTAGTAAGCGTTTTCCGATGCTGACGCGCCGCCGAAACTGGGCGCATTCCCGCCACCGTAGCGAGAATCACCTCGTGTCGTATTGGGTGCAAGCTGAATAATTGAAGCAACGCTGAGAGCTACTGGCAATTTTTCCAGTTCTTTCGCAGTAAAAGTGACACCCGAATTGCTACTGCTGACGTCAATGGTCTGGCGACGCGCCGTAACTTCAACACTTTCGATGGATTGGGTGCCTGATGCAAAAGAAGCGTCAACACCCTGACCGATGAGTACTTCTACTTTGCGTGTGGAAATAACTTTATCGCCGGAAAGCAATTGGACGTTGTACGAGCCGGTTGGTACACCGTTAATGGTGAATCGACCCGCTGCATCTGCGGTGGTACGGCGTTTTGCGTTAGTGTCGACGCTCTCCGCGACCACGGTTGCGCCCGCAGTTGCCTGGCCATAAATGTTACCGGACGCATTGGATTGTGCCATTGCTACAGGGCCGACGGCGACGGTTAAGGCGGTAACGCCCAAACTAATGGACAGCGCTTGAACTACCGCGAGGGGTAGC
>JAYVYF010000337.1:0-1685 GCA_043784585.1 Burkholderiales bacterium | reverse complement strand
CCTGCGCCGGAACCTTGACGGCCTCCACGCATCATAACAATACCTACTCTGTAAATAGTCGCTGTAATTGCTTCAACAACAGCCTCAATCGTCCGCGTGAGTATTCCGCAATGAGGGCATTCATTTCTAGGAGATTAATATGGGAAGTTTTAGCATCTGGCATTGGCTGATTGTATTGGCCGTCGTCCTGCTTATTTTCGGGACAAAAAAACTGCGTAACATCGGCAGCGATCTGGGCGGTGCGGTCAAAGGATTCAAGGACGGCATGAAGTCGGATGAAGCCGATAAAAAGCCCGATCAATTGGCCACCGAAAAAACCGGTCAGACTATTGATGGCGAAGTGAAGGATAAACAAAAATCCTGATTTAGCGCGATTGGTTGGGCATTTACCCATTTTTTCAGACTTGTGCCCCGCCAATTCAGTCGCCTAAACCTAAACTCAATCGCCAAGTAGCCCATGTTCGGCATGGATTTTTACGAAATTGCCGTCATCGGTGTGGTGGCGCTGGTGGTGCTCGGCCCCGAACGCCTGCCCAAAGTTGCGCGCACCGCCGGGCACTTATTTGGCCGATTACAACGCTACGTCAACGGCGTGAAGGCCGATATCTCGCGCGAGATGGAAGCAAGCGAATTCGCAAAGCTGAGACAAGAGGTGCAAGACGCTGCCAAATCGTTTGAAAAAAGCGTGAATGAGCAAAGCCACGCGATTGCGGCCGAAGCGAAGGCCATCCAGATTGACGCCGAGAAATCGTTGGCGGACAAAACGGCTTCTGCTGCAGCTACCCCTGCTAATACGACAGCCGCTAACACCGATTTGAGCAACCTTGCCGCGCCAGATATAGCTGTTCCACCACTTGCCCCCCAAGTTCTACTCACGCAAGCAGAAATAATCGCCGCCGAAGATGCAGTGTTCGCAAACTCATCTGCCGCTATCTTGACATCAAGTCCCAGCAATGGCGCGGCTTTGCAGGCGGGTGTGCAGGCATTTTCGCCTGAAGAGGTAAGCCGGACGGCCACCTTTGGCCAAGGCGCATTTGATTTTGGCATTGAGCCTTCGCCCCCCCGCCAGCGCGAAGCCGCCCGTGTGGCGGCACACGCGGGCGTCACCGCATGAGTGCAAACGTGAACGAAAGCGAGAGCGCCCAAGACAGTTTCGTTTCGCATCTGCTGGAGCTTCGCAGTCGTTTGGTCAAAGCCATTTCAGTTTGGCTGCTGGTACTGGTGCCGCTGATTACGCCGCCCTGGTTTTTGGCGGGCAAATTGTACGATTTTTTGTCGAAGCCAATGATCGACGCGCTACCCACCGGCTCTAAAATGATCGCGACCGGCGTGGTCGCTCCGTTCTTTATTCCGCTCAAAATTGCCATGCTGACGGCGTTTCTGATTGCGCTTCCGGTGATTCTCTATCAGGCGTGGGCATTCGTGGCGCCCGGGCTCTACAAACACGAGAAGCGTTTTGTGTTGCCGCTCATCTTTTCCAGCACCTTGCTGTTTTTTGTCGGTATGTCATTTTGCTATTTTTTCGTGTTCAAGATGGTTTTTTCGTTCATTGCGCAGATGGCACCCGCATCGATAAACGTGGCACCTGATATCGAAAATTACTTCAATTTTATTTTAGGTATGTTCATGGCTTTTGGCGTTGCGTTTGAAACGCCCATTGTCGTGGTGGTGTTGGTGGCCACCGG
>JAYVYF010000336.1:0-5274 GCA_043784585.1 Burkholderiales bacterium | reverse complement strand
CGGCGCTGATGCTCACGCTGTTGATTAACAAAGTAAGTTTCGTGTTTTCAATTTGTTTGGTAAATTTAATCTGTCCCTGCGTTTTGCTGGCGCTGCTATGCGGTCGCGAACCGTCAGTGTGGAATTCGGATGCGTCTGCAACAGTTCCCAAGCCGTTATCAAATTGCCCGCTGGCTCGGGTTCCTGCCCGCCAAGTGTGGTTGCTGCCTAGCGCCAGCGACAAAACACCCGTAGGCGACTTGGACGCCGCCTCGGTAAAAATTTGAATCACGCCGCCTGATGCATTGCCATAGAGCGCTGAAAATGGGCCCCGTAATACTTCCACTCGTTCAGCACTTGATAGTACGAAATGTGAAACCTGACCCTGTCCGTCCGGCTGTGATGCGGGAATGCCATCGGTGAACAATCTGATGCCACGCACCCCAAAACTGGCCCGCCCACCGAATCCGCGCGAGGAAATTTGTAAATCTTGCGCGTAATTGCCGCGATTTTGCACGTTGATACCGGGCACGCGTTGCAGAGATTCCGATAAGTTAACTTGCAGGGTTTGATCACGCATTGCATCCTTGTCGACGGTATCGATGGCCATCGGTATATTTTGCGGATCCTGGCCGATGCGGGTGCCAGTGACCACCATTGGCGCAAGTTGTTGCGCGTAAACAGGAGCCGACAAATTGGGGATGATGAAACTCAGAAGTGACGCGACCGTAAGCCAGCCTAACTTGCGGTTACGTTGAGTGGCGATCAAGAGAAGGCCTTCAATCATTGGGGTCACGCTGCTTATGGGCAATGTCATGAAGGATTTTGTAAATGTTTTTGTGGGTCGGGGCACGGCATTTTCCGGTTAAATTCGATGTGTTTCGGTGTTACAAAGTGATGCAAAGCAAGGCTCAAAGCACTTGTTAGGGCAATATAGGATGACTTTGAGCTAAAAAACGAATGCATGCCTGCAGATGAATCAATTGGAATATCAATGGTCTTACATAATTAAACCCACGTTGCTCGCGTGACGAGCGCCCGCTTGAGTTTTATAATAGAAGAAATTTTAACGTTTCAACGTGATCCAGCGTTTTTCGCTTTTACGTCCACTTCACTTACGGTATTGCCATGAAACAAATTTCTTTATTGCTAATGTTGTTGGTCGCCGCCAGCGCACCTCAGGTTGCGCAAGCTCAATCGGCACCTGCGGCGGCCGGACTAAGGCCATCTAAAACTGAGTCCGCGCAAACACCGCCCAACAAAGTTGACCCAGACTTGGCGGAAAGTCTGGCGGCGAGCGTAGCAGCTAAAACCAAACTATCACGCCGAGCGCAAGCTAGCGAAGGCAGGGTTAGCGGAGACTATTTATTTCAATATCTGATGTCGGAAATCGCCGGGCAGCGCGGCAACGGTGCGGCGGCCTCCAGTGGCTTGTTTGATCTTGCGAAGCGAACTAACGACCCTCGCGTTGCGCGGCGCGCAGTTGAATTGGCGTTCCAGTCGCGCCAGTTTGATCAGGCGCTTGAATCCGCCACCCTGTGGGCGGAGCTTGAGCCTGAATCGCCAATGGCGCGTCAGGCGCTTGGCGTTATCGCCGCCAATCAGGGTAGCTTGCAAACCGCCACTGCTACGTTCACACGGATGCTCGCTGAACCGGGTAAGGCTTCAACACTTTTCTTGCAGCTGCCGACGATGCTGTCCCGTGCGGGCAGTGCCGGTGCGGCAAATGGTTTAGCAGGCGCCGGCACGGCGTCTGGCAAAGCTTCAAGCCAAGGCATCAGCCCGGTGGACCGCGTCAAGATCGCCGCTATTGTTCGTGAGCTTGCCAAGCCGTACCCGGAATTGCCTGAATCGCACTATGCGGTGGCACAAAGCGCATTGGTAGCAGGCGAAACCAAAACTGCGCTGGTTGCGATCAATGAGGCGGAACGCCTTAAATCCGCCTGGCCGCAGGCAGCCATTCTGAAGGCGCAAATATTGCGCGAAACGTCTGAAGAGTCTGCGGTTACATACCTGCAGGAGTTTTTGAAAGCGAATCCCGACGCAAATGACGCGCGGCTCGCCTATGCGCGTTTACTGGTCGCGCAGAAATCCTATCTGTTGGCTCGCGAAGAGTTCCGTAAAGCGAATGTGGGTAACACCACTGATCCTGAAATCCCGTATTCGATTGGCCTTATTTCGCAGCAAATAGAAGATTTTGCCGAGGCTGAGAAGCAGTTTCAGCGCACTCTGCAATTAAAGCCGCGCGACCCTAATCCGATCTTGTTTAACCTCGGTCTGGTGGCCGAAGCGCGCAAAGATCGGGACAGTGCGATTGCTTATTACGGCCAAATAGCTGATGGCGAATATTTTGTCAGCGCAAAATTGAAAATCGCCAACTTGATTGCGAAACGCGATGGTCTTGATTCTGGCCGCAAATTTTTACAGGAGGCTCGCGAAGCCCAGGGTGCAGACGATGGCGCTCTGGGCATGCGTACCCAGCTGATTCAGGCTGAAGCGCAATTGCTGCGGGAGGCTAAAGCATTCAAAGAGGCGTTTAATCTGTTATCCGGTGCGGTGGAGACTAACCCGGACAGTGCGGATATTTTGTACGATCGCGCGATGATTGCCGAGAAGCTCGATAAATTCGATATTTTGGAAAACGATCTCCGCCGCGTGATTGTGCTCAAGCCCGATTATGCGCACGCCTACAATGCGCTTGGTTATACGCTGGCTGATCGCAACATCCAGCTGACTGAGGCTTACGAATTAATTCAGAAGGCGTTGAAGTTATCTCCGGAAGATGCCTTCATTCAGGATAGTCTGGGCTGGGTGCAATTTCGACTGGGGAAAAAGGATGACGCCTTAATGACGCTGAGAAAAGCCTACGACGCACGGCGTGATCCTGAAATCGCAGCGCATCTGGGCCAGGTGTTATATGCGTCTGGCGCGCGCGAAGAAGCGCAAAAATTATGGCGCGGCGCGTTAACCGAAAGCCCTGGCAACGAGTCGCTGATGGCCGTTGTTGAAAAGTACAAGTGATGGTTTCAGCCTTGGCTTCTCTATCTGTCGGTGGAAATTGTTTATGGCGCCAGTGGGTCATGACAGCGGGGTTTTTGGGTGCAATGACAGTACTTTCGGCTTGCTCGACCATGAACAGTTTGCCGCCCACCACAAGTCCAATCCCCGATGTTGCGCGGGTCACGGCGACCGTCACCACACCGAAAGTGGCCAAACACTTTTCCATGACTGGGCGCATCAGTGTGCGCGTGGATGATCGCCTGGATAGCGCCAAAATTATATGGGAGCGAACTCAAGACGGTGAACGGCTAAAGTTTTTTAGCCCGTTCGGATCGCAATTGGCCGAAGTGGCCAGCGATAAAGATGGCGTCACCACCATGACTCAAGGCAATGTTACGGTGGCTGCGGATTCTATTGCGCAATTAACCAAGTCATTGTTGGGTGTCTCGCTGGTCACGGACGAGATTGCACGCTGGGTTCAGGGCGATGGCCTCACCGAAAATAAATCATTTGATTTTGCTTCCGCCGATGGCACCGTGTGGAGTGTGACGGCGGAGAAATTTGAGCGGGCGTCTGCCGTATCCAACTATCGCTTCGTGAGCCGCTTGAACGCGACCAAGGGCGGAACCCGGGTGCGTTTGGTGGTGGATGAGTGGAAGGCGCGGTGAATGGTGTTGAAACCAGCCATGTTTTGCCGGTATCCAGCTGGCCCGCCCCTGCGAAGCTAAATCTCTTTTTGCATGTAATTGGACGCCGGGCCGACGGTTATCATTTGCTGCAGTCTGTTTTTACGCTGATCGATTTTAGCGACAGCTTGCGTTTCCAAGTTCGTCATGACGGCGTCATTCGCCGAATGACCGATCATGGCGGCGTGACAGAAGAAAATGATTTGGTGGTGCGGGCTGCAAAGCTGTTGAAGGAAAAATCTAAAACGGATTTTGGCTGCAATATCTGGCTCGATAAACGCATCCCGATGGGCGGTGGGCTCGGCGGTGGCAGCTCTGATGCGGCCACTACGCTGATGGCCCTCAACCAATTGTGGAATACACATTTAGAGCGCGCACAACTACAAAAAATCGGGCTCGCGTTGGGTGCAGATGTGCCGTTCTTTATTTTTGGACGCACCGCTTTTGCGGAGGGCGTCGGTGAACGCCTGACACTAGCGGACATTCCAGCCGTATGGTACGTAGTGTTAACGCCTCCCGCGGTCGTTGCGACCGCACAGATTTTTCAATCACCAGAATTGACAAGAGACTCGATCCCCTTCAAAATAACGGACTTTTCAGCGGTTGAGCTTGTGAATTGTAAAAACGATTTACAACCGGTGGTGTTGAAAGCGTTTCCGGCGGTGGCGCAAAGTTTTGATGCGCTCAATGCGGTGAGCCAAAAATCCATTTTTGGCGCGCGCATGACGGGATCGGGGGCCTGCGTATTTGCGGCCTTTGAGCGCGAGGCGGATGCCCGCGACGCCTTCTCAGCAGCGTTGGCAACCCTCTCGTTGGAACACACTGGATTTGTCGCTCGCGGGCTGGATTGCCACCCGCTGAATGTGATGGCAGCGCGGTAGTGTAGTACGCAGTAAAACCTGAATTTTGGGGAGTCGCCAAGTGGTAAGGCACTGGATTTTGATTCCAGCATTCGTAGGTTCGATCCCTACCTCCCCAGCCAAATAAAGTGGAATGGTGTCCTCTGACTTATCGTTCAGTCGGCGTCATTTTTGTAGTGGTGCGCATTCCAACCGTGAGAATGCGGCTCACAGGCTCACATTGGCGACAAAAAATGCCTTTTGATAATTTAAGTGTTTTCGCTGGAAGTGCGAACCCGAAACTGGCGCGTGAAGTGGCCAAGCTGTTGGGGACGCAACTCGGTCGCGTCAAAGTCGCCAAGTTCAGCGATGGCGAGGTGATGGTAGAAATTATGGAAAATGTTCGCGGTAAAGACGCGATCATTTTGCAATCGACCTGCGCGCCGACCAACGACAACTTGATGGAAATTATGGTGATGGCGGATGCGTTAAAGCGCTCCAGTGCGGCGCGGATTACGGCCGCCATCCCCTACTTTGGTTATGCCAGGCAGGATCGTCGTCCGCGTTCGGCTCGCGTCGCGATTTCGGCCAAAGTGGTGGCAAATATGTTGACCGGCGCGGGCGTTGATCGTGTGTTGACAATGGATTTGCATGCTGATCAGATTCAAGGATTTTTTGACATCCCGGTCGACAATATTTACGCAACCCCGATTTTGCTGGGCGACGTATGGAAGCATGATTACCCGGATTTGATTGTGGTGTCGCCGGAT
>JAYVYF010000335.1:0-6164 GCA_043784585.1 Burkholderiales bacterium | reverse complement strand
TAGCTGATCGTGGGTAAGTGCCGCTAGCTCGTGAAACCATTCGATCTGTTGATCTAATGAGCGGTCATTGTCCAAGCAGTTTTCTCACGTACATGAAGTAATCCATTTTTATCCCTATGCGTCGCGCCTTAAACAATCGAAACTTACCATCACACTACTGCCCTTGAGCCTGCTGCCCATACGTCCGAAACTTTTCCAAAACAATCGTCATCTCGACATCGCCCAATATTGGCGGTTCACCAATTTGCAGCGCTTGCCAGTACATCCGCGCTAGCGATTCGACTTCTACCGCCAGCCCCAACGCTTTTTCCAGCGACGCACCGACGACAATCAGGCCGTGCTGAGCGAGCAGGCAGGCGTCGCGGCCATCAAGCGCGGCCAAGGCGTGATCGGATAGCGCTTGGGTGCCAAAAGTGGCGTAAGGGGCACAGCGAATATTGCGGCCTCCGGCGACTGCGATCATGTAGTGAAACGCTGGGATGTTGCGGCCCATGCAGGCCAGGGTGGTCGCGTAGGCTGAATGGGTGTGGATAATCGCGTGGACATCCGCGCGCGCGCGATAGATGTCGGCGTGAAAGCGCCATTCGGATGACGGCAGCAGGTCGGCCTCAAAGCGACCATCGAACTGGGTGGCAACAATGTGTTCGGGCTGGGTATCGTCATAGGCAATGCCGGTGGGCGTAATCAAAAAACCTTCATCCGCCCTGGCGCTGACGTTACCTGACTTGCCGTGGTTAATACCGAGCGCGTTCATTTTTTGCGCGGTACTGATTATTTTGCGGCGAAGATCTACATGGGCGGTATGGTTGATGTTGAGAAAGGTCATAAGTAGATACCGCCCTGGTTAAATTTGGCTTTTGTTGAATAACGCGGCCAGCCCGTCGGGCGCGGCAATTCCTGCTTCAGTAATGATGCCGGTCACCAGTCTTGCCGGGGTCACGTCAAAACCGGGGTTCGCGACTGCGGTGGTTTCGTCCAACAGCCGAAAATCGCGGGTGAGACCATCTGATGACAGGCCGCGCACAATGCGAATTTCATCCGCATTGCGTTCTTCAATATCAATTTCTTGCATCGCATCACCCAACTGCCAGTCGATTGTCGAAGAAGGCACAGCGGCATAAAAAGGAATGTTGTTATCGCGTGCGGCGAGCGCTTTAAGGTAGGTGCCAATTTTATTTGCCACATCGCCCCTGCCTGATACCCGATCCGCTCCGACCATTACGATGTCGACATTGCCTTGCTGCATAAAATAGCCGCCTGCGTTATCGACAATATAGGTATGCGGCACGCCGTGTTCGCGCAGCTCCCAGGCGGTAAGCAGGCCTTGATTGCGTGGCCGGGTCTCTTCCACCCATACATGCACTTCAATACCGGCGTCGTGCGCCATGTACACCGGAGCGAGTGCGGTCCCCCAATCGACCGCCGCGATCCAGCCTGCATTGCAGTGCGTGAGTACGTTGATCGGACGGGAATGCTGGCGATAAAGCGCATCAAGCAGCTTGTAGCCGTGGTTGCCGATCGCTTCGTTGGTCGCAATGTCTTCGGCCGCGATCGCGTTCGCCCAAGCCCACGCGGCTTCGGCGCGATCGGGCTCTGGCAAGCGCACAATCAGTCGTGTCATACGATCCAGCGCCCAACCCAAGTTGACTGCGGTGGGCCGGCTGCTGCGCAAGCTGGCGCAGGTTTCCTGCAAATGACCGTCGGTTGAGTCGATTTGCATGGCCATGGCCACGCCGTAGGCGGCAGTGACACCGATCAGTGGCGCGCCACGCACACGCATGGTGCGAATCGCCTCGACAGCCTGGGCAGCGCTGGTCAGTTCAATTTCGCCGACTGCGAACGGCAATAAAGTTTGGTCAATGATGGTCACGGTGCGGCGCGAATCATTGGCCCAGATGCTGGTGCGGGATCGCCCTTTAATTTTCATGTGTACTCGTTTGTACTTCGCGTCGGATTCAGCCAGATTAACTGTAAAAGTGTACAAGATCGCCGATGAAGATTCGATCACTGTTTGGTTCGATGCTCCACCGAGAGTTTGTACGAAAGTACTGCAATGCGCTATAATTTTGGATTCTTACTTGGGGTAAAAACTCATGACCAAGTACATTTTTGTTACTGGTGGCGTTGTTTCATCTCTTGGCAAGGGGATCGCTGCTGCGTCGCTTGCTGCAATTCTTGAATCCCGCGGTATCAAAGTCTCGATGGTGAAGCTGGACCCATACATCAACGTGGATCCGGGCACCATGTCGCCGTTCCAGCACGGCGAAGTTTTTGTCACTGAAGACGGGGCAGAAACCGATCTCGATCTCGGTCACTACGAGCGCTTTGTCTCAATGAAGATGAAGAAAGCGAATAATTTTACGACCGGGCAAATTTACGAGCGCGTGATTAACAAAGAACGGCGCGGCGATTATTTGGGCGGCACGGTGCAGGTGATTCCGCACATTACTGATGAAATCAAAAGCTCGATTCATGCGGCCACGATTGGCGCAGAAGTGGGAATCATCGAAATTGGTGGCACCGTTGGCGATATTGAATCGCTGCCATTCCTGGAAGCAATTCGTCAAATCGGCGTTGAGTTGGGCCGCGAAAATACTTGCTACATTCATTTAACGCTGGTGCCGTATCTGGCTTCGGCCGGCGAGATTAAGACCAAGCCCACGCAACACAGCGTAAAAGAATTGCGTCAAATCGGCATTCAACCAGATGTGGTGATGTGTCGTTCGGATCGCACGCTGCCTGAGGATGATCGCCGCAAAATTGCGCTCTTCACCAACGTGCCGGTCGGGGCAGTGATCTCCTGCTACGACACCAGTTCAATTTATAAAATCCCGAGCATGCTGCACAAGCAGGGGCTGGACGAAATTGCCTGCCGCAAGCTGAATCTCACTCCGCGTCCAGCCGATTTGACAGTATGGGACAACATCGTCAGCGCACTCGAAAATCCTGATCATGTGATTGATTTGGCAATGGTCGGCAAATATGTTGATCTCACCGATTCGTATAAATCATTGTCGGAAGCCTTGATCCATGCGGGCATTCATACGCGTACCAAAGTCCGCATTCATTATCTGGATTCGGAAGTGCTCGAGTCCGAAGGCGAAGCGGGAGTGGCCAAGGCGTTGTCGAATATGGATGCGATTTTAGTGCCCGGTGGCTTTGGCAAACGCGGTACCGAAGGCAAAATCGCCGCGGTTAAATTTGCCCGTGAAAATAAAATTCCGTACTTGGGTATTTGTTTGGGCATGCAGATTGCCACCATTGAATTCGCGCGCAATGTGGTCAAGTTGGCAGGCGCAAACTCCACTGAATTTGATCCTGAAACACCGCATCCGGTGATCGCGCTGATTACCGAATGGAAAAACAGTGATGGTCAGGTTGAAAAACGCGATGCAAGTTCTAATCTCGGCGGCACGATGCGACTCGGCGCGCAGCCATGTACGGTGCTGCTGGGCACACTTGCACATCGTATCTATCAGAGCGAGCATGTGAGTGAGCGTCATCGCCATCGCTATGAAGTGAACAATCATTACGTGCCGCGTCTGGAGTCGGCCGGGCTGGTGATTTCCGCACGAACGGATTCGGAATTTTTGACTGAGATGGTTGAGCTAGATGCGGTGAAACACGCGCACCCGTGGTTCTACGGCTGCCAGTTCCATCCTGAATTCACCTCCACGCCAAAAGTAGGTCATCCGCTTTTTATTTCGTTTGTGAAAGCGGGTCTGGAGCAGCATAAGCGCGTGCATGGCGCAGCGGAGCATGATGCCGGTCTGCGGGTGGTGGCGGGTAATGCGGTGAGTAAGGCGATTGCTTGAAGTCGGCGCTGGCTTGGGTTGTTTCTATCGCTTTAGGCGGTTTTTTAGGCTTTGTTATTTGGTGGGATTTGTCGCGGCAGTCGTTTTGGCCTGAATGGGCAAAAGGTCAGTGGAGCCTCGCGGGATGAGTTTTAGTTGCGATTGCAGCGATTTTTGGAATAATTCAAAAAACCGATAGAGCGATGCGAAAAAATTTGGGGCAGTGAACGAATGAAACTTTGCGGATTTGATGTTGGTTTGGATAAACCTTTCTTTCTGATCGCGGGCCCGTGTGTGGTGGAGTCGGAGCAACTGCAAATCGATACCGCGGGCACTCTTAAAGAAATCACGATCGAACTGGGCATCCCGTTTATTTTCAAATCGAGCTACGACAAAGCGAACCGAAGTTCCGGCAAAACATTTCGTGGGCCGGGGATGGATGAAGGGCTGCGTATTTTGTCGGAAGTAAAAAAACAACTCGGACTGCCGATTTTGACGGACGTACATACCGAGCAGGAAGTGCCGACCGTGGCGAGCATCGTGGATGTGCTACAGACCCCCGCGTTCCTTTGCCGCCAGACTGATTTTATTCATGCGGTGGCGCGCGCGGGCAGGCCGGTCAATATCAAAAAAGGCCAATTTCTAGCCCCCACCGATATGAAAAACGTGGTTGATAAAGCGCGTGAGGCGAGCGGCACCGACAACATCATGGTTTGCGAACGTGGTGCATCGTTCGGCTATAACAACCTAGTGTCGGATATGCGCTCCCTCGCGATCATGCGCAACACCCATTGCCCGGTGGTTTTTGACGCGACGCATTCAGTGCAGCTCCCGGGCGGGCAGGGCTCGACCTCCGGTGGGCAACGCGAATTCGTGCCGGTGCTGGCGCGTGCCGCTATCGCAACCGGCGTTTCAGGAGTGTTTATGGAAACGCATCCGAACCCGGAAAAAGCGATGTCCGATGGCCCTAACGCTTGGCCACTCGGCATGATGCGCGAATTGCTTTATGTGCTGAAAGAAATTGATGCGCTGGTAAAGCAGCGTGGTTTCGCTGAACAAAAATTGATGTGACGTATTTTGTAGGTCAGGTTGCGCAGCTGGTGATGAAACAACCAAAAAGCGTCGGGTCGCTTGGCTGGATGGCCTACGCTCAGCAGCAAAATTGACATGGTTACCTAACCTCGAAAATCGAATTTTTATGTTGTTTTAGTTGCGCCGAGAGGTGCCAAATAAAACGGCAAATAGTAGGCTCAGTTACCTAACCCCATTTTTTGACGAATGAACCATGACCGCCATTGTTGACATCATCGCCCGCGAAATTTTGGACTCACGCGGAAATCCCACTGTCGAGGCTGACGTATTGCTGGAGTCCGGCGTGATTGGTCGCGCCGCCGTGCCCTCCGGCGCATCCACCGGTTCGCGCGAGGCGATTGAATTGCGCGATGGCGACAAAACGCGCTATCTGGGTAAAGGTGTGTTGAAAGCGGTCGAGCATATCAACACTGAAATTTGCGAAGCCATCATCGGCCTTGATGCCTCTGAACAAGCCTTTATTGATCGCACCATGATTGAGCTGGATGGCACCGAGACCAAGGCACGTCTGGGTGCGAATGCGATTCTGGCCGTGTCGATGGCGTGTGCACGTGCCGCGGCGGATGAATCCGGCTTGTCGCTTTACCGGTATTTAGGCGGTGCGGCGCCGATGCAAATGCCGGTGCCGATGATGAACATTATCAATGGCGGCGCGCATGCGGATAATCCACTTGATATTCAGGAATTTATGATTATTCCGGCGGGGCTGCCCACATTCCGTGAGGCGCTACGCGCGGGAGTGGAAATTTTCCATACGTTGAAAAAGATTCTGCATGCCGAAGGCCATAACACCAATGTGGGTGACGAGGGTGGCTTCGCGCCAAATTTGCCAAACAATGAAGCCGCAATTCAATACGCGGTGAAAGCGATTGAAGAAGCAGGCTACATCGCGGGGCAAGATGTATTGATCGGGCTTGATTGTGCGGCAAGTGAATTTTATAAAGACGGCAAATATCGTTTTGAAGCGGAAAAATTGTCGTTTACGTCTGCTCAATTCACCGATATTTTGGCGACGTGGGCGGATAAATATCCGATCGTTTCTATTGAAGACGGCATGGCTGAAAATGATTGGGATGGCTGGGCAACGCTGACGCAAAAACTTGGCAAAAAAGTGCAATTGGTGGGCGACGATTTGTTTGTGACCAACACCAAAATTTTGCGGGAAGGTATCGCGAGGGGCGTGGCGAATTCCATCTTAATTAAAGTAAATCAAATCGGTACGTTATCCGAAACGTTCGCCGCCATTGAAATGGCGAAACGCGCGGGCTATACCGCCGT
>JAYVYF010000334.1:0-5268 GCA_043784585.1 Burkholderiales bacterium | reverse complement strand
CTGAACAAAAGCGCGTGGCAATCAGCACCCAAGCGGGCTTTGATCGCCATTGGCGTGCTTTTAGCGCTGCCCGTTTTTGGTTTATTAACCGCATTCGGGGTATCGTCCGATACGCCGCTCGAAAACGTGCCGCGCGCCGAAGTCATACAGGCACTAGCCATGCCCGCATTTGAAACAGATGAATCAAATGAAGAAGAATTCCGCGCCAGTGAAAGCATTTTACGCGGAGACACCGTCGCGACACTACTTCAACGATTGAATGTGAACGATCCGGCAGCCTTCAACTTTCTGCGCACTGAACCCGCCGCAAAAAGCATTTTCCAGCTTCGTCCTGGCCGCAACCTGCAAGCCATCACCGATGCCGATGGCGAGTTGCAAAAACTACGTTACCTTCATAGCCCTGAACAATTTCTTGAAGTCAGCCGTCAAGAAAATGGTTTTTCCGCGAAGGAATTGATTTTAGAACCCTCTCGTCAAACCGCACAACGCTCTGGCATCATTAAATCATCACTTTATGGCGCAACCGACGATGCAGGAATTCCCGACGCCGTCGCTACACAAATCGCACGAATTTTTTCCACCGACATCGATTTCCACGTCGATTTGCGTAAAGGTGACAGCTTTTCCGTGATCTATGAAATGCTCTATTTTGAGGGCGAATATCTTCGTCCGGGCCGCGTACTCTCTGCCGAGTTCGTCAACAACGGTAAAAAGTTCGAGGCCTTTTTATTCTCAGATGCGAGCGGTAGCGAGTCTTATTTCACCGCGACTGGCCAAAATCGAGCCAAATCCTTCTTGCGTTCGCCGCTTGAGTTTTCACGCGTATCGTCTGGTTTCGGTGGCCGCATGCACCCGATCATGAAAAACTGGCGTGCGCATACCGGTGTCGATTTTGCCGCACCGCGCGGCACGCCCGTTTGGGCCACGGCGGATGGCATCGTGGATTTTGTCGGCGTCAAGGGCGGCTACGGCAACGTGGTGGAAGTTCGCCACAGCAACGGCGTTTCCACGCTATATGCGCATCTGTCCGCGTTCGCGCAAGGCGTGAGGGCTGGCACCCGAGTCAGCCAAGGCCAGACATTGGCATTCGTCGGCGCGACCGGCTGGGCGACTGGGCCACACCTACACTATGAATTCAAAATTGCCAATGTGCATCAGGACCCGATGAAAGTCGCGCTGCCGAAAGCCGATCCAATTCTGCCGCAATACCGCGACGCATTTTTGCAAAGCGCGCGAACCCAGCTTTCGCAGCTAGCACTGGTGCGGGGCGCAAATTTCGGCAGTTTCGAATAAACGCGCATAGGCACAAGCAAGCTAAAGGGGTTGGCCCTATCGATCACGATGAGGTGTTAGTGAGCAATCTCAATCTAGACCTCATTCGCGCTGAATTTCCGGCACTCAACGACGACTGTGTCTACCTCGATAACGCCGGCGGCTCACAAGTTTTAAAGCGGGTCGCGGATCGCATCACCGACTATTTGCTTACCAGCAGCGTGCAGCTCGGCGCAAGCTACGCCAAATCACAAGCGGCGTCCGAAAAAGTCCTATCTGCGCGCCGCGCAATCGCAGAGCTCATCAACGCACATCACGATGAAGAAGTGGTGATGGGCGGCTCCACCACTGGACTCATGTTTTTGCTCACGCAAGCGATTTTGCCGAGTATTCGTGAGGGCGATGAAATCATCGTCACCGACAGCGATCATGAAGCCAATATCGGTGGCTGGATGCGGCTCAAAACTGCAGGCGCGATGATCAAAGTCTGGCGAGTGAATCATGCCTCGCTTGCTCTCGACCTCGCCGACCTGGACACACTGCTGACCCCGCGCACCCAATGGGTCGCCATAACCCACGCCTCCAATGTACTGGGCACCGTGAATCCGGTAGCAGAGGTCGCTGCGCGCGTTCATGCGGTTGGCGCCAAGCTGTGCGTGGATGCGGTCGCCTATGCGCCACATCGGCTGGTGGATGTGCAAGCCAGCAACGCCGATATTTATGTGTTCAGTTTTTATAAAGTATTCGGCCCGCATTACGCTGTGCTGTGGGGCAAGCGCGATTTATTGCTGGCGCTGCCCACGCTCAACCACCATTTCATCGGCCCGGAAGTATTGCCCTACAAACTGCAACCGGGCAACGTGAATTTTGAGTTGTCGTATGGCTGCGCAGGCATTGCCGACTATCTAATTGACGTCGGTACCCAACTCGGTAGCGCGGGCAACAACCGTCAACGCATGCAGTTGGCGTTCGATCATTTTGCCCAACACGAAGACGCACTCGCCGAGAAACTGCTGCACTATTTGCGCAGCAAAAAGCAGGTTCGCATCATCGGCCATGACCACGTCAGCGACGGCAACCGCATGCCGACCGTGAGCTTCGTGGTGACAAGCGCAGCGTCCGAAACCATCGTCCGGCATATGGACAAATTCAATATTGGCATTCGCTTCGGCGATTTTTACGCTAAGCGTTTAATCGAAACGCTGGAACTGCAATCGCATGGCGGCGTGGTGCGGGTATCGATCGCGCACTACAACACTGGCGCCGAAATTGATCGCTTGATTCAGCATTTGGATGAAGTGCTTCCGTAAATTTAAACCCTAGAAAATAAGAGCATTTCGAGGCAATAACTGCCCGAAACGCCCGTCAATACTAGGGTTTACTTCTTCGGCTTGTGATCAAGACCAAACAACGGGTAGAAATGGGTACTTTGCGCTCACTCGTCTTGCAGTTGCTAGGTAGCCAAGCCGGTGCCGCCACTTCAGCAACAGTGCACCTTTCTGTTAGTTGCAAAAGACATCGCCAGCTTTCATTTCGTATTTGCGGATGCGCGAGGCGGGAACTCACTAAATTACAGAAACTTGTCAGCCCATGGACGTTTAGAGCTTCAAAGTCTTGTTCATCAAGTCCGCATTGAAGTTGGTGAAGTGGCGTGGGCTTTTTCCTGCCTATTAAATGTGGCGTTACCTGAACTTGAAGAATACATCCAAACAATCGTTCAACAGTATGTCAATACGTTGCTTCAATCACAAAAAAACCAAGCAAGAGCATTTCTAGTGAGGCAGAATCAATGCCGGAAATAGCTTTGGATCTCAAAAAATTCAGAGCCGACTATCCAATTGGCAATAAGACTGCGTTCATCATCATGCAATTCGGCAATACAAAGCCTCATCCGGCAATTGTAACGTGCATCAAAAATACGTTGAAGAAACACGGCATCACTGCATTGCGGGCCGACGACAAGAAGTACAAGGAAGATTTATTTCCAAACATCAAAACATACATGCACGCTTGTGACTTCGGCGTCGCCGTGTATGACCGCATTACAGAAGATGATTTCAACCCGAATGTATCCCTTGAGGTTGGCTATATGCTCGGCATGGGGAAAAATGTCCTCCTTCTAAAAGAGAAAACACTGAAGTCATTGCAAACAGATTTGACAGGAAAGCTATACAAACCGTTTGATACGACTGACATTGACAACACGATGCCTCATCATATTGAGAAATGGATGTCTGATAGAGGTTTGGCGTAAGCATGGCTAACCCGGCAGTCAACACGGCCGCGGCGATAAAGCCGCCGCGCTGATTACCTTGACGTTAAAAGCAGACAAGATTTACACACTCGCTCAAATTCACCAAAAGCGCTCTACTTCATCCCCTGCTTAGTCTTATCCAACACCGTCATCGCAGTCGTCAACATTGACGCCACATCCGCAATGTTTGCTGGCACGATTAGGGTGTTTCCTGCCTTGGCCAAATTGCCGAATTGCTCGACATATTTCTCGGCAATTTTCAGATTCGCGGCTTGCTGACCACCGGGCGCTTCCAACGCGGCGGCGACTTGACGGACCGCACTGGCGGTTGCTTCGGCGACTGTGGTGAGCGCGGTGGCTTCACCTTGGGCTTTGTTGATGGCGGCTTGCTTTTGACCTTCCGACGCCAAAATCGCTGCCTGACGCTCGCCGTCGGCCATGTTGATTTCCTGCTGCCGCACACCTTCCGATTTCGCGATCAGCGCGCGCTTTTCACGCTCGGCCGTAATCTGTGCCTGCATGGAACGTAGAATCGACTCAGGCGGCGTAAGGCTTTTAATTTCGTAGCGCAATACTTTCACACCCCAAGTGCGGCCGGCTTCATCGAGCACGCTGACGAGCTTGTGGTTGATCTCGTCGCGGCTCTCGAACGTTTTATCCAATTCCATCTTGCCGACTTCGCTGCGCAATGTGGTTTGTGCGAGCTGCGAAATCGCGGCCAGATAATCGCTGGACCCATAGCTGGCGAGTTTGGGATCAACGATCTGGTAGTAAATAACGCCGTCCACCGCAAGCTGGGTGTTATCGCGGGTGATACACACTTGTTCAGGAATATCGTGCGGTGTTTCTTTCAAAATATGGCGATACGCAACACGATCAAAAAACGGCACAATCACGTTCAGGCCCGGCTCCAGCACCAAATGAAATTTACCCAATCGCTCCACCACCCATGCGCTCTGCTGCGGTACGATGCGCACGCCTTCGATCACAAAAATAATCACCGCGGCGAGGAAGAAGAACGGCACCGCATAAGCGCGCGTTTCAGGCAAATACGCGATGATGATGGTGGTGATAATGATGCCGATAATTTTAGGGATCACAGTGCTCTCCGGTTAAGTTTGTTTGTAGAAATTGCGAATTTAAGGTTTTGAGCCGACATGAAACACGCCGTTTTCTTGCCCGCAAATATAGAGCACATCGCTTAATTTTGGCGCGCTAGTCGTGGCATTTGTGCCATTCGGACTATTTGCGCCGTCCACAATCTGCGCGTCCCACGAACTGCCCCGATATTTTATTCGAGCCGTGCCTGCTGCCTGATTCACCCACGATTCGATGACCACCGCCTGGCCGAGGTCGAGATTGTTAGACGCTTCTCCCGACTTGGGATGCGCGGCCCACCAGCGGCGCACGGCATATATGCCTATTAGTGCGACTGCCGCTGCAACCATCGCCTGCGCCCAAAAAGCTGCGCCCAAGTAGGCAGCCAAAGCGGTCGCCAGCGCGGCCATGCCCAGCACCAGCAGGTAAAACGTACCGGATAAAAGCTCTGCAATGACAAGGATGAATCCTGCAATTGCCCACAAAAGGTAAGTAGCCATGATGCTCGCTCCTCATTGATTACTGTTTAACGCTGCCGAATGATATTTCTATATTTGATTGCCAATATGACATGCTGATGATTCTCACGCGATCAACCCATCATTTTCTGCCCAGTAGATTGTGCCCCCATTTGAAAAATCAAC
>JAYVYF010000333.1:0-2815 GCA_043784585.1 Burkholderiales bacterium | reverse complement strand
TGAATGAGGCCAATGCCGAATCGTTGTTTCGTGATGCGCGCGGTGCGCTCATCAAATGGCAATTGGCCTCAAAGTCTGGCGTTCTACCCATTTGTGATAAAGCTCATCTGCACCATGAACTTAACCAGTTCTCAAACGGCTTTATTGCCCAACATTTAGGTATTATTTTAGCGGCGCCGCAGCAGCAGGTGCTGATCGAGGTATTCAAGTCAATTATCGAAGCCAATACGGCGCAAGCGAATGTTTATGTTCACCGTGATTTTGTGCCACGGAATTTGCTCGCTTCCACGCCCAATCCCGGAATACTGGGCTTTCAAAATGCGATGATGGGGGCGATCAGTTATGACATTGCCTCGCTCTACAAAGACGTCGATATGTGGTGGGACGAGGAGCGCATTCTTGATGGCACGATTCGTTATTGGGAGGCGGCAAAAAAATCAGGGTTGCCAGTGCCCGCTGACTTTGGCGACTTCTACCGAGATGCAGAATGGATGGGGCTGCAGCGACATTTGAAAATGATGGGGACATTCACCTCTGACGTGGATGATGCTGGCAGCGCTCCCCGCCAGCTGCAACATCTCGAACAGATGCCGCGTCTGATTCGTTATGTGCGTACGGTGGGGGAACGTTACGTGGCACTTTTCCCATTGATACGCTTGTTCGACAAGTTGCAAATTAGCGACGGCATCAAGCGCACGGTTGGCGTAAGTTTTTAAATTTGCGCTCAACGTCAATGTTCGGTTTATGGTTCAACGCCATCAGCGGTCAACTATTCAACGAAAACCAGATACGCTCCATAAAGATTAAACGTAAACTATTAGTCTATTTTTATAGCCGGAACTTAAGATGAAACGCGAGCAGCTGCCAATCCCCGTCACACTCCCTAATGTTAAAGCGCATGCAAAGCGCCGCGCTCGTCTGGCTAAATCTTTGGGCGAAGGCCTGATGCTGCTGCCTACGTCGCCGGAGCGCACTCGCAACGCCGATTCGCATTACGATTATCGTTGGGATAGTTATTTTTATTATCTGACCGGCTTCCGCGAGCCGGAAGCGGTGGTGGCTATTACCCTCGGCAAAAAGCCACGTCACATTCTGTTTTGCCGCGACAAAGATATGGAACGCGAAATCTGGGATGGATTTCGATTTGGCCCCGCCGCGGCAAAAGAGATTTTTTTATTTGATGAAGCTTATGCCATCACCGAACTTGAAAGCCTGATTCCATCGCTGATGGCAAATTGCAAAGTGTTGCATACGCCCATCGGGGCGGACGCCGCATGGGATCAATCAATTGCACGCTGGATTAACAGCATTCGCGCCAAGGCGCGCACCGGGGTGACTGCGCCGGTCGAGCTGCGCGATGTGCGCCACACCGTCAACGCGATGCGTTTGATCAAAGATGATGTTGAAATTGACATCATGGCAAAAGCGGGGAAAATTTCATCTGACGCCCATATCCGCGCGATGAAAATAGCCAAGCCCGGCATGTTCGAATACCAGGTCGAAGCCGAAATTTTGCATGAATTTATAACCAAAGGTGCCCGTCAGGCGGCGTATGGGAGCATTGTTGCCGCCGGGGGCAACGCCTGTGTGCTGCACTATCGCGAGAATTCAGCGCCCCTTAAAAAGGGCGATCTGATGTTGATTGACGCCGGCTGCGAGTTGGAAAGTTATGCGGCAGACATCACCCGCACGTTCCCAATCGCTTCGAAATTTAGCGGTCCGCAGCGCGATGTTTATGAGCTGGTGCTTGAGAGCCAATTGGCGTGCATCAAAGTATTGAAGCCAGGCGTGCCGTTCCACAAGTATCATGAGGTTGCCGTGCTGGTGCTGGCACAGGGCCTGATTGATCTGAAGCTTTGCAAGGGCAGCTTGGATAAAGTCATTGCGACCGAATCCTACCGGCAGTTTTATATGCACCGCGCTGGTCACTGGCTGGGGCTGGACGTGCACGACGCGGGCGATTACATGCAGCAAGGTAAGTCCGTCAAACTCGAGGCGGGCATGGTGCTAACTGTAGAGCCGGGCCTCTACATTCGCCCCGCCGATAATGTACCCAAGCATTTTTGGGACATCGGCATTCGCATTGAGGATGATGTGCTGATTACCAAGTCAGGAAATGCCGTACTGACTGCAAGCTGCCCCAAATCAGTCAACGATATTGAAGCATTGACAGCGGGCTAAATTTCGATGGGCGTGCGCCGGACGGCGAATAAAAAGTGGGTGTCGTGAAGATTCTGGTGATAGGCGCGGGGCCGGTTGGCGCAACGTTTGCGTTGCTGGCAGCGAAATCAGGTTTGGACGTGACGATGCTTGAAGCGCGTGAAGGTCCGTCGCGAGAATCTCGTACGTTGGCGCTATCACATGGCAGCCAGCAGGTGCTCGACCGCGCCGGTGCCTGGACCGAGGCGCTGCATGCCACCGAAATTCATACCATCCACACATCGCAAAAAGGTGGCTTCGGTCGCACCGAAATTTCGCGTGAAGATGGCGGCGTGCCCGCGCTGGGCTATGTCCTGACTTACGCGGATTTGCAAACAGTGCTTGATGAGCAGTTGCTGAGCGCAAATATATCGGTTGAGCGCGGGGCCACGGTATCGGCCATCACGGAGGCTGGTGACGGCGCGAACGTCACTTATTCGCGTCATGATACTGATTTTGGTACTGGCGCTAGGACTGAATATTGCACTGCTGCGGATGTTGTGGTGATGGCAGACGGTGGCGCAAATTTAGGCAAAGTGCCCGCTATTGTTATTTCAGAAAAAGACTACGGCCAATCTGCGTTACTCGGACACATCAACACCGATACAGTCCATCA
>JAYVYF010000332.1:0-3420 GCA_043784585.1 Burkholderiales bacterium | reverse complement strand
ACCATGAGCTATACGCTCGACGGCTTGAGCAACACCAAAACAATCACCCGCTTCATCTTTGGGCCGCTGCCGCTGGCTATTCCCGGCCTCGCGGGCACCTGGTTTGGCTCCATTATTGAAACGCGCAGCAACTGCACCAACACACCAAACAATGGCGGTCATGCTACCTATGGACAGTACGACATCAGCAGCGGCACCGGTGCTTCCGGTGCGATCAATATTTCGCTGGCGGGGGTTACCGGCTTGCAGTGCAGTTATAACGGTAGCTTCACCACCAATGGTGCACGACTGGCGGCCAATGGCACCATGTCATGCATCGACGGTAAACGTGGAACATGGCAGTCCAGCAATATCGCGATCACGGCAAAATCGATGACGCTCGAACTCGCCGTGCAATTGAACACCACCGAAACCTGCTCAATCGTCGCGATTCTGGGTGGGCTACGGCCGTAAAAAAGGCGCATTGGTGGGTGCAAAACTAAAACCCCTATTCCGTGCGCTTTTACAGCCAATAGTGCGCCCGGAAGCCCGCTGAATAAGGGGTTTGGAAATCACCACGGGAGGGTCTTGTGAGTGGATCGCACCTAATAAAGGATGGCGCGTAATTTACTACCAACGATGCAATCCAGCGTGCTTGCTTTATATTCGCGTGTTCCGGGAGAAGCTCTGATGTCACGTTTTGTTTCGATCCTGGGCACGCGCTTGACGACTTTGCTACTGGTTACTTTCATCTGCGCGAGCGCAGTAGCAGCGGCGGTGGCAAATGCAGGAGCAGCCCTAGCCGTGGTGGCACCAACAGCCATCGCGTCACGAGATACGGGCACCTATTTCCCCGAACGTTATGATTGGCAGCGTCGCGCACCGCAACAGACGGGCATGGATGCAGCCGTACTTGATGAGGCACTGCGGTTGGTGGTGACGCTGGAAAACCCGGCACCCAAAGATCAAACGATTGCCTGGGCGAAAACATTCGGCGCTGCGGAGCCCGGTTTTGGCGGGATTATCGGGCCGATGAAAACGCGTGCTGCGATCAACGGTTTGATCGTGCATAACGGCTATGTGGTCGCAGAATGGGGCGAGACGCAGCGTGCGGACATGTCGCACAGTATTAGCAAAAGTTTTTTGTCAGCAGTGGTGGGATTGGCGTGGCAGCAGGGCTTGATCCGCGATGTGAATGATCGCGCGGCGATCTACATGCCGCCCGACGTCGGCCTGTTTGATGCGCCACATAACCAGCCCATCACCTGGGATCATTTGCTGCGTCAGACCAGTGATTGGCAGGGTAGCTTATGGGGCAAACCGGATTGGGCGGATCGGCCCGTAGGCAAACCCGATGATTGGCAAAACCGCAAACTTTACGTGCCGGGCACACACTATAAATACAACGATGTTCGTGTCAATGCGCTGGCGTTGGCAACGCTGCAGGTATGGCGACGACCGCTGCCCGAGGTGCTTCGCGAGAAGCTGATGGAGCCGATTGGCGCATCAAGCACCTGGCGCTGGCATGGCTACGATAATTCATGGGTGGAGCTCGACGGCCGCAAGGTGCAATCCGTCGCGGGCGGTGGTCATTGGGGCGGCGGTATGTTCATTAATGCCTGGGACATGGCACGTTTTGGTTATTTATTTTTGCGCAATGGACGGTGGCAGGATCGGCAATTGATCTCGCCTGAGTGGATTCGCATGGCCCGCACACCGGGCATGGACAACCCGGAATATGGCTATGCGAACTGGTTCCTCAATACCGGCAGGAAAGCGTTGCCCGCCGCACCGGAATCAAGCGTCACGTTTCGCGGTAATGGGCAAAATATTATTTACATTGATACCGAAAATGATTTGCTGGTGGTGGTTCGCTGGATCGATAACGGCACAGCACTGAACAGCTTTTTGGCGAAAGTGATCGCTGCAATCAAACCGGACAGGGATGACCAGTCAGGTGAGCACCCCGCAAAATCTGCGCCGCTGAAAACCCCATGAAACCGCAAAAATCCACACATCACCCGGTGATCCCGATGGTAGATTACGTGCGGATTTTTCGGGTGATGCGCGCGGTGATGGGCAGTACCGCGGTCGATAGCGACGAGGCATGCCTGTTCATGAGCATGTCAGGCGCGGCAATCCTGAAGCATTTTTATAAAAAGGACGCGCGCGTGCTGGCGGGGTCGGCGTTTTATTTGCTTAATGCGGAACCGAGAACGTTATTGGCCATGACCAAATCGGCGGGTAATGCGATGAACAATAGTATTGTGGAAAGCGATCGCAGCGGTTTTCATTGCTGGTTAGAGAGCGATGATTATGTGATTGATTTTCAGGCGCTGGTTTTTCCTGAGGCCATGGCGCGAAGGAAAAGTCGCGTTCGCGTTCCGCGACAAATGTTTCAGCGGCGAAAGACCGCCATGTCGGCGTCGCCTGATGCGCTCGAATCGGCAGGCGATTTTTATCTGCAACCCAATATCGCGCTCACCAATGAGCTGGTGCGCGCATTTTTTGGCAGTGCGGCACAGCTGGATTTAATGCGAGGTTGCATGACCTGGTTTACCCGTCCACCGCGAAAGATTTCGAATGCGATGACCATGCGCCGGAATGGGAGCAGTGGTGGGGTTGAAGGCAAAGACGAGGGCAAGGGCGAAACCTACGAAATGCTGTTGGGCGATATTGAGGTGACGGGTGCCTGGTAGGAATATTGTGATGCGGGCATGTGGCCATGAGCAATGGCGGCCTCATAAATTAGGTTGTGATCCGCAATATACGCAGCAGATGGAATGACGCACACCATGATTGAATTGCCCAATCCGTTTCCGCATGAAGGCGGCGTTATCCGCCTGCTGGAGCCGGATGATTGCGATCGCGATGCCCTGATTGCACGATTGTTAAACGACACGTACGATAAACCGTATGTGATCGAAGAGGGCGATTCGCGCGCACTCTATTTCTCGCGGGATTTTACGCAAAGCGCTATGTGTTTAAGCGATCCAATGTCGCTGGAATTTGCCTACACGCGCATGATGATGAGCTGCCTGTTGTTTGTACACGAGCCCAAAACTATTCTAATGCTTGGCCTGGGCGGCGGATCACTGGCTAAATATTGTTATCGGCATCTGCCATTAGCGCGAATCGTGGCGCTGGAAATTGATCCCGACGTGCTCGCATTCCGCGAGCAGTTTTTGCTGCCGCCTGATGACGCACGTTTTTCTATTTTGCAGGGGGACGCGGCTGACTATTTGCGTACGTGCCAAATCAGAAATGACGTGGTGATGATCGACGCGTTTGATCGCCATGGTTTTGCGGCGGCCGTATCGTCACGCGGTTTTTATCTGGATGTTCACGATGCGTTGTCAGTACAGGGCGTGATGGTGGCGAACATGGTCGGGCCGAAGTCCGCTCGGGCGGTGCATCTCAATTTAATTGCGGATGTTTTCA
>JAYVYF010000331.1:0-2398 GCA_043784585.1 Burkholderiales bacterium | reverse complement strand
TGTGTCGAAGGTTTTGGACAACACTTCCACGATGCGTTTCAAGGCAATATCGCGGCAATCATTGATGAGGCTGACCGATTCCGGTTTCACAATGCGCCGCCGCGTTTGACCAGACGGGAATGGAAAGACATTGGCATTTGCTGCGCCATGGTCCAAAAAATGCGTGTCGATATTTGTTGCCATACTCAAGTCCTTATCCGATCGAAACATCGGAAAAACAAGTGACGCAAAAGGCGGCTCTACTCGATCAAAAGTCGATGTCGCGTTGCCACCGGACTAAAACCCGGTGCAATAGCGAACAGGTGGGCGAAGATAACAAGGGAGTGGTGTGCGAACGATACGTTTGTGGCCCGCTCTAGGCAGAGCGTGGAGGTACAAACTTCGCGGTTGGCCGGAAAACTGGCCCGATGATGGAAATATCCCATGATTCGACTCTCTGGTAATCCCGCTATCCTGAGGCGATATTGCCCGTTAGACCGGAGACTTTGCGTCGTCGCTTTTCAGCGAGTTTGCCGTGTTTCAGAATGCATTTCGAAGCGCTTGATTCAAATTACAAAATACAAAATGTGATGTATCTCACAAGTTGACTTGATTAAAGCCTTCGAAATGCAAGCTGTCAAGGCTCGTCTGTGAACTAATGCACAATATTCTTTTGTTATTGATTACAAATGAATTTAAACGACCAAGCTGACAGGAAACGGTTTGCAAATCGGATGCGGCGGGTGGCGGGGAATCGCTTAGATTTTCCTCAGCCGAGATTAAGCGCCGCCCAACCAGGCGCTTGGGCGCGGCGGTATAATCCAGTGAACAGCTTAGCAAGATCGCTTACAAAAATCCCGACTGCCATTTCCAATCTCTATCCACTAACTTCTCATTAGGCTATTCATGTCCGTTCTTGTTTGCGGTTCCATCGCGTACGACACCATCATGGTTTTTCACGGTCAGTTCAAGGATCACATCCTGCCGGATCAGATTCATATTCTGAACGTCGCGTTTCTGGTGCCTGATATGCGCCGCGAGTTTGGCGGCACTGCCGGCAATATCGGCTACAACATGAAGCTGCTTGGCGAAGAGCCATTATTGATGGCGACGGTGGGCGATGATTTTGGTCCTTATCAAGCCAGGCTGGATGCTTTAGGAATAGCACGTACTCACATCAAGCAAATTGCAGGTGCCTTTGTGCCGCAGGCGTTTATCACCACCGACCTCAATTCGAACCAGATTACGGCTTTTCATCCGGGCGCGATGTCGTCGTCGTATATCAACAAAGTGGGCGATGCAAAAGGCGTGAAATTGGGCATTCTGGCGCCGGATTCGCGCGATGGCATGATGCAGCATGCTGAACAATTCCACGATCTGAAAATTCCGTTTATTTTTGATCCGGGTCAGGCCATGCCGATGTTTAATGGCGACGAGCTGCGCCATTTCGTAGAACTTGCAGACTACGTGGCCGTCAATGATTACGAGGCTCGGGTATTGGAAGAATTGACCGGTGAATCTATCGAAACCTTGGCCAAGCGCGTAAAAGCGTTTTTTGTGACTAAGGGTGGCGAAGGTTCGGTAATCCACGTTGACGGCCAACAGATTTTTATTCCGAGCGTCAGCGAAAAAAGGCGGGTTGACCCGACCGGCTGTGGCGACGCATACCGCGCAGGGCTGTTGTACGGTATTCAACGTGGCTGGGGGTGGGAAAAGACCGGCCGATTGGCGAATACGATCGGGAGTCTGAAAATTGAGCACCGTGGCCCGCAAGGCCATCAGCCCACCCGCGACGATATTGCGGCAAGGTACGAGAATGCCTTTAATGAGGCGCTTTGGTAAACGGGATTGATTAACTTTTGGGTAAAAGTAATGAGGAGAACAGCATGATCAGGAAAATTTTGGCGTTGAGTGCCGTTGCGGCGAGCTTGTTGATGGCGGGCTGCGCAAGCCCCGGTGTGGGCGGCGGTAACTACACTCGCGCGCAAACACGCGGTGAGCAATCGGTGCGTTTGGGCACGGTTGAAAGCGTCAGAGATGTGATTATTGATGCCGATAACACGGGCGCCGGCAGCTTGGCAGGCGTTGCCATTGGCGGTATTGCAGGCTCCACCGTGGGCGGTGGTTATCGCGCCAATGCGGCGGGTGCCATTGTGGGTGCGGTGGTCGGCGGTTTGATCGGCAATGCAGTGGAGAAAAACAACAATGACCGCCAGGGCATTGAAGTGACGGTACGCCTCGAGGGCGGTAAAATTATCGCCGTCACGCAAGGGAAAGATGAAGACTTCAGAGCCGGTGACCGCGTCAAAATTATGTCAGGTCAAGGTGCCACACGAGTATCACGGCTTTAAATTTTCAGCAATTCAAGTTTCAATAAAAAGGCGCCTTCGGACGCCTTTTTGTTTTTATAGACATATTT
>JAYVYF010000330.1:0-5355 GCA_043784585.1 Burkholderiales bacterium | reverse complement strand
CGCACGTTTTCCTCAGCCGCTACCGCGAGGATGTAGGCTTTGCGCGCCTCTGAGGCAAGTCGCAACACCTCCATCGTCAGCGCTCGCTGTGTTTGTTCGAAACGCCGCTTCTCGATCTGCGTTTTGAGCGGGATGGTGAGAACCGAGAGCAAATTGAAAGTGAGCGTTTGTTCGATCACGTATTCATCGCCATAGTTGGCGCGACGCAGCGAGATATGCGGATTTGGAACGCGCCCTGCAGCCACGACGTCAGCTTCGGCGATACCCAGTTCGTCAAACGAGGCTTGAAGGCCACGATTGTTGAGCAGCGCGATTTGCACCGCATCATCAATAGTCAATGGTTTTTGCAGCAACTCGTTGACCCGTTTTTTAGTGGTCTCCCGATCACGATCACTGCGTGCCCACTTAAGATCTTTATCGATGCGGTCTTTGGTCGTTTTTTCGATATCGCTGAACCCGCCGTCGGGTGAGAATGACGCACATCCAGCAAGTACCAAGCCCACAAGAGCGAACAACACCAGCCGTGCATAGGGCCGCAATTTTGTCGTCATCTCCCGCTCCTATTTCGGCTGACCGTGACCAGCGTGGTCGGTGTGATCCATAAGGACAGGCTTCATGGTGGGCTTTACGGCAGGCTCTGCAGCAAGTTTGTCGGCCGGCGTGGATCAGGGACTAGCGACAATCCCCGGCTTGGTCACTGGTTTGCCTGGTGGTTGCGGGGGCATTGATTCTTTTGCTGCGTTGTTGACCGATGCCTCGCGTGCATAAACACGCCAGCCGCCAATTTTGCCAACTTCATCGTTGGCCGCTTTCCAGGGGATACGTTTGTCTTCGCCTAGCGGGCGGTAGTCGTTGAATGGCGACTGATATTGTATGCTCGGCGCAAGCGGCGATGTAACAGCGGTTGCTGCATCTGCCTCTGCAGCGACACGATTTGCAATATTAGCAGCAGTGAAAAACGCGCCCGTGAACACGAGCGTGGCAATAATTTTTTTCATGGTGAACCTCTTCTCGAAACATTTCGGAATGAATAGCGAAAGAAACGAGCGGCATTCTGCATAAGTAAATGGCGCGATTTGCGCCAACGACTCAACAGAAGCCCCTCGCGGTTAAGCGAGGGAGGAACGCGGAGGCGGGATGAGAAGGTCGGGAATAAACGAGGGATGAGGCAACGTTGGCGCAGCTGAGAAAAAATGCGCCGGTGGAACTTGCGGCATGATGGGCATCACGCTAAGCGCTAGCGCACCTGCAAGGTGACATAGCACGCAGTGGCTACAGGACTGGCCCAGCGATGCTTTTACCGAAGCAGATTTGTCATGACAGGGCATGATAAAAAGGTTGCCACCTAAACTTGCTTCAGCATTTACCACGACCGTCGCAGTAGCCAATGTACCTGCCGTTGCGGTTACTAAAATGCCTGAAATGGGCATAACAGCCGCGATTGCCCCGGAAAATGGAAGCCAAACGATTATCCAGCCTAGTACTAGTTTTTGGAAAAATGGCATATTCATCTGACATACTATAACGCTGATGGGTTCTTTTGTGAAAACGAATGTCTTAGTGCCGCGTTGGCCCTCAAGGCCACCTTGATATTGCGCAACGACTCGCACCAAATCCGTTGCGCGAACGCTACGCTGCGAAACTGCTCGGTTTAATGCACACGGCGCACCACAACGTTGCCCGAATACCGATCCAAGATGCGCTGAAAGCTCGTTCAAGGTACCCAAAAATGAAGGTTTTTGTTTCGAATCGGCATCAAAGAAAAATGGCTGGAAAGTTCTGCCAGTAGCATAGTTTTGCCATACGAAATATGTTTATTGGGTTGCACCCTGGCAACCACGGGCTCACTTGTAACTCGCTGTGGCAGCGCAAAAATTAATCCGCTTTAATTTTTAATTTCAATTCAGCGGAAAAAATCGATCCAACTTAGTTATCGTTTGTGTTGTCAGCTGATTTCTGGATGCTAAATATTTGATTCAAATTTAGAGCAAATGACTCTATTTATTTAGTCACTCGTTCATTTTGTCGTCGAGCTGATGCTTAACACCGATAATTCAAACACGTTCTCCAGAGCGGCGTTCGGATCATTGCTGGTCTGAACGCTGCTCTGGTATTAGTGCTTTTATTTTTAGTAAGACCAGTAACACTGACGATGCACCGCCTGCTATTGCAAGTCGGCCACACTCCGATTCTCGCGCTCCCCGCGCGTCCCCTCCTTCTGGTAAATCACGTACAAAAAGCGGGATGCCGTCTTCTGATTGAGGGCTGGAGCAGCAGCAAGTCGCAAATATCCAAGGTTCACGAAGCGATTCTTATTTTAAATTTTTATTTTTCTCTCGCTAGAGACAACTTGAAAATGGATTTAACGTGATTTGTATCCGCTTCAACATGCCGCGAACGCGTCATTTTTAGTAAGTGCGCCCTATGATCCAAGCGGCCCTCAGTAGGGGCGCAGAAATGGCTGAAGAAAAGTATTCGCCGCTGTTGTATTCAACACATTTTCATCAGGCCCGAGCGCATCGTATATGATCTGGTTCGTATCGTCCGGCCGACTCTAACGTCACTAAACTGAAGCAGCCGATGGCTAATTAAATCGATTGAGTGCGCCAAAACCAAGCAGCACCATGAGGAAACATAAATGCACCACGATGATGAATGGGACGGAAAAGATTTGGGCCGTGGCGATTTGGTACTGGAATTGCGAACCCGGCTATGAGCAATGCCGGGAAAAGTGTTAAATGTGATAGCGCGAGATCCCGCTGCGCCCTCTGATCTTCTTGGTTGGTGCAGCATGACCAATGACACCGTGGTTTATCACGATGCTGTCGCACAGTCGTGGTCGATGAAGGCCAGATTGTCGCAACACTAATTGGACACCCACTGGTTAGCGTGCGGCAATTCCTGCTGACATTTCAATTGACAATATCGCTGTCTGGCCTTTGGGTTCAGCATGTTCTTTGATATGTTTTCATGTTTTTTTCATCATGCATTTTTATAATGCGTTTGCCTGTTACGCTTGTGCCTAACATCGATCGTCAAGCCAACCTTTTTACACAACGGTTTTATGATTAAAGGTTTGGTCATTGATACCAGGCCTACTTTGTTTAAATATTTAGTGAAGGAATTACCTCATGGTTACGCGTCGCAACTTATTGATTGGCACGGCAGGTCTTGCAAGTGCGGCGGCATTGCGCCCGGTGATGGCGCAGAAAAAATCGCTTCGTTTTGGCGTAGGTCCGCTGCTTGCGCTGGCCGAAGATACCAAGAACGCTTACACCCCCATTTTTGCCCATCTTGCCAAACAGCTGGACGTCGATTTTGAGTTGGTGGTAACAACAGACTGGGCAGGCATGGCGGTTGCCATGGGATCCGGAAATCTGGATGTGGCATGGATGGGTCCATGGGGATATATTCTGGCGAATGCATCTACCGGCTGCCAAGTCGTCGCCACCGTCAAATATGACCAGAAACCTACTTATCAGGCCATCATCATTGCGCGCCCTAACCTCGTGGTTAATAAATTCCCGGACGACACGCGCGGCCTTTCGATCTCTTTTGCGGAGGTTGGCTCCACGTCGGGTTGGCTTATTCCGACTTTCTACAGTAAAGAGGTATGGAAAATTGATCCAAAAACCTACTGGAAATATAGTGAAGGCGCATCGCATCCCGCGAATGAAATTGCGGTAGGCGCGGGACAAGTTGATATGGCTACCGACTATGATCGGAATCGCAACGCGATGATTGAGTCGGGTCGTGTGAAACCGGATAGCAACAAGATTATTTGGACGTCAGCGCCGCTGCCAAACGATGCGATTGCGCTGCCCAAAAATGCGTCCAAGGAATTGGTGGCGCAAGTGCAGAAAATCCTCACTGATATCACTGTTGAACAGGCAAAAGCGCTGTTGCCTAACCATTACACCGGCTTTGTGGCAAATACTCATGCGGGCTATAAAACCATCGAGGATGCCGGGATCGCCGTTGGCCGCATCAAGAAAATATAGCTAGGCGTGTTTTGCTCGACAACAACATGACCGAGGCAGAGCTTGCGCTTGAAAAGATAGATGCCCACGACCATTCATTTTGGTCGCGACGCATTCGTTTATCGCTCGTTGCGTTTGGCGTTATTGCTTTTTATGCGGCGAGTTGGGTTCTGGCAAAAGTCGATTTGGGCAAGCTGGTTACTGGCCTGCCTAAGCTGTGGTTTTGGCTGGCCCAGGCATGGCCTCCCGTGTGGGAAGAGGTACCGCTATTTTTACTTCGCATTGGCGAAACAATTGCGATGGCAGCCATCGGCACCACTTTCGCAATTGCCTTGGCGCTGCCCATGTCAATTCTCGCCAGCCGTAACATCACCCCCTTCCCCAAACTTTATCAACCCGTGCGCTGGTTCTTGAATATGCTGCGGGGCATTGATGCGTTTGTTTTTGCTTTATTGTTTGTGGCAGCAGTGGGACTGGGGCCGTTTGCAGGCGTGATCGGCATTGCACTGCACACGTGGGGAAGCGCCGCAAAATTTTTTGCAGATCATTTCGAAAATACCAATCTCGCTGCATTCGATGCGGTGCGCACCACCGGCGCCAACCGTTTCACCGCAATCATGTATGCGTTGGTGCCTGACGTGCTGCCAGTATTCGCCTCGACCGCCTTATTTTGGCTTGAGTTCAATGTCCGTGCTTCCACCGTGCTCGGTGTCGTCGGCGCAGGTGGTATTGGGCAAGAGTTAAAGAACAGCATGGATTTACTGGATTTCGCACGACTCTTCACGATCATCGCGCTGATCTTGATTGTAGTCACGGCGCTTGACCAACTCAGTGCGTGGCTGCGGCGGAAGCTGGTTTGAAATGAGTTCATTTATCGCCATTTCAGACGGCCACAAAAATAATTACAAAGACAACGAAAACGACCCTACATCGGATCTTTTGGCGACGACGCGCAAAGCCAGCGCCAGACTATCAGTACGTAATTTGCGTAAAGTCTTTGGCGCGGACGGTCCTGGCCAGCACGTTGCGCTGGAAGACATCAACTTTGAAGTGCACGAACGCGAATTAGTCGCCGTGCTCGGGCCAAGTGGGGCGGGCAAGACAACGTTGTTTCGCTGCGTCACCGGACTGCTCAGGCCCGATTCTGGCGTTGCTAGTGTGGCCGGGCTCGACGTGGGGCAATTACGCGGTCAGCAAAGACGACATATCGCAGTGGTGTTTCAGCAATTCAACCTGGTCAGTCGATTATCCGCGCTGGACAACGTACTCGCAGGTCGTCTGGGCTATGTTAGCGCGTGGCGTGGCTGGTCGCGGCGATTTCCCAAAGCCGACCGATTACTCGCGCTGGAATGTCTGGATCGCGTGGGCTTATTGA
>JAYVYF010000329.1:0-8557 GCA_043784585.1 Burkholderiales bacterium | reverse complement strand
TTTCCGAGTTTCAGATAAAGCTTGACGGCGCGAATGCGGTCTTCGTATGAGTACATGAACTACCTCCAAGTAGTCCAAGATTTTGTCCGCACCCCCCATGGGTCAATTTGGCGTCGGCGACGACACTGTTACCAGCGCCCAAGTCTCTGGAATGGCAACAAGAGCGTTACGTTACTGGGCCCAACAATAAACGAAATTCATGTTCAAGCTGCTTTCGCACGAGAAGAATTTGGTCATCAATTGCATTCCAGCCAGCAGTTCGAATTTCGTCCGTCTCTTTTCGCGTGTGCTCTTGTAAGCCGACCCGCCCAAGAACCCCAATAGCGTCTTGAAGCTACGAAGCGGATTCGGTTCAAATGACTTGTTAGGCCGCAGCCCGCAGGGAACTAAAGGCCGCGTACCCGGCACGCAACTAACAAAAGTCCTAAGCCGACAATCCAAGACCAAGTTGCAAATGGCTCTGGAATTCTGGCGATCCCAAAGTGTGCAGCGAGCGCTACGAGAAATAGGACCAGGCAGATGACCCAAACGGCCATGGTTGGAGCTTTACCAGAGTTGCGCATTGATAGTCTTTCGGTAGTGGAGCATGAGGTAAGGGTTTAAAACTTGAGCTGAGTCGATGCAATGCTTTGTGCGCTTAACGTGTTCTATTTTGCATATCCGCAATATAACTTTTATTCTCGCACTCTGCGATAGCGATAACGCTAATCTTAGAACTTCTGAATTACATGAATTTGCCTGAGAGGCTTAATCAGGAAGATCCGGTGCAACGCTGCCACTACATTTACGATATTAAATAGCTGCGCATCATATTTCAACGCCTGAAAAACAATCACTCGTTTTAATTTTTGTCTCGTTAGGCGAATCAGACACGACGCATGCGCCGGAATATATTGGATAATCAAGTTCTATATCCAAAACCGCTCAACATGCTCACTTATCCTTACGAAAACCCGCCTGCCGCTGGCGAATCCATTGAAGTCGCGCCTAGCGTGTTTTGGATTCGAATGCCGCTGCCTTTTGCCTTGGACCATATCAATTTATGGCTGCTGCGCGATGTTAAAGATGGTGTAGATGGCTGGACGATTGTGGACACGGGTTACGGCAGCGCGGAAACGCATGCACTGTGGAAGCGACATTTTGTTGAGACCATGCAGTCACTTCCGGTTCATCGCATCATCGTGACGCATTACCATCCCGATCATGTCGGTTGCGCAAATTGGCTGCATGAACGAACCGGCGCGCCGCTCTGGATGACCGCGACTGAATTTATGTCGGCCCATGCCGCGGCGGATGATGCTGCGGGGTTTGATCGCGATAACAGCGCCAAATTATTTGTGTCGCATGGACTGGCGCGGGTGCGGCCTGATTTTGCCGCCGCGCAGGCGACTCGAACGGCTGCGTTCAAACGCGGTGTATCGAGTGTGCCGCGTCAGTATGTGCGGATCATGGATGGTGATGACATTGAAATCGGTCATCGGCATTGGCATGTGAGTACCGTGTTTGGCCACGCGCCAGAGCATGCGGTGCTGTTTTGCGCGGCGGATAAATTGCTGATTTCAGGCGACCAGGTGTTGCCGCGCATCAGCACCAATGTCGGCGTGTGGGGAAATCAGCCGGAAGCCAATCCGCTCAAACAGTTTCTCGATAGCTTCGATAAATTCAGTGCGATGCCCGATGACACGCTCATTATGCCGTCGCATGGACGCGTGTTTCGCGGCTTACACGCGCGAATTGCTGAACTGAAACAACATCATCAGGATCGGCTGTCTGATCTGGTTGCCGCACTGGCAGAGCCCAAAGCAGCCGCGGATGTACTCGGTGTGCTGTTCAAACGCTCGCTCGATGACCATCAACTGGTGTTTGCCATCGGCGAAGCGATTGCGCATCTGCACTACCTTTGGTATCGCGGCCTGGCGAAGCGAACTCTGGATGCTGACGGGGTTTATTTATTTAGTCGCGTTGCGGGTTAGAACAAGTAAAAACACTAGCACTGGCGGGATTCTAAAGACTATGGTGCCCCAGAAAGCCCGCTAATGCTGGTGTTTAATCCGGGGGAGCTGACTGTGCAGGGAGCGAGACTGAAAACGTGGTGCCATGATTGGTTGAAATGACCGCTGGCGTTTCAATTGTGCTCGTTGCAATACGAGCATCATGGCTGGACGGTTGCGCATATTCGGCGACTTTGCTCCTGACGCTGATGCTCCCGTCATGGCGGGTTACCACTGTTTTCACAAAAACCAACCCCAAGCCAATGCCCTCTTCTTCCGGCTGCCCTTCTTCGTGCAGGCGCACAAATCGGCTGAAAAGTTTGGACATATTGGCTTCGGAAATGCCGTAGCCTTGGTCTGCAACATCGATGACCCACAAGCCAGGCGCGACCGCAACGCCGGCTGTGACACCCGCGGCATTATCGCCCTCAACGTTGGCCTCATTTTGTGCAGCGGTTTCACGATGCAGTGAACAAGTAATTCTGGACTTCGGTGGGCTGTATTTGATGGCGTTCGACAGCAGATTCATCAATACGCGGGTAAGCAAATCGCGGTCGCCCAGCACCCACGCTTCATCGTCAGGCAGCTGCAATTTAACGCTGATCCCTTTGGCTGAGGCCAGTGACCAAGCCTCATCCGCGGCGTCCTGCATTAAGCCGGAAAACTCCACCAGTTCAAAGTCTTGCGGCTTGGAGCGTTCAGCTTTGGCTAGGCGCAAAAAATCATCGGCAAGCGTCAAGGTGCGCTTCGCGTAGCGGTCGATTCGTTCGAACAGGCTGGCCGCTGGCATGCTCTCGGGATCTTCACGCTGCATTTCCAGCAAGGTGATGATTGATGCTTGCGGTGAGCGCATATCGTGCGATAGAAACCGCAGTGCCTCATCGCGACGCCGCTCAGATTCTCGCAGCGGCGAAATATCGGTTAACGTCAAAATTGTGCCTGTATGAACGCCTGCGCGCGACATTGACGGCGCAATTTGTACCAGAAAATCCATGTCTTCCGCATGGTCGCTGGCCATATGAGCGTTGTCAGTGTTCTGAACCATACGAGCTTCAATCGACACAATTCGACTCACGGCAGAGGCTTCTGCCCATAATTCACGCCAAGATTTATTGCTATCGTGCTTGAATCTCTGCATCAGTTCGAATACGTCGCGGCCCTCCAGCGGCTGTTCAATGGGTACGAGCTCCGTTAGCAGCCCCTCGCTTGTAACGCTCTCGTGCTTGAAACCAAACAGCCGATCGGCGCTTGAATTTGCCAGCATTACGCGACCCGTGAAATCAGTGACCATGGCGGCTTCGGGCAAACTCTCCAAACTGTCCGCCACAAAGCGATTCAGATTTCGTAAAAGTTGCGTCGCGTCTCGTACTGACGCGATCCGCTTTTCCACGACATCTTGCGTGAAAAATGCGCCCCTGATTTTGGACAGTATCGGCAACCCGGGTGATGAATTCGGCAAAATTGCGAGCCCTGCGTCGGGGGCGACCACGCTGCGCTCAAGCTTCAAGCGCGAAAGTTCTTCATCGAAATAACGCTGTGTTGCATGCAGCTTGCGCCAGCTCCATAACGGATGAGCCAAGACCATTGCCATCACCGCCACCACCGGCGAAATCCAGAATTGGCCGAGTCGAAACAGTAACGCCGAACCAATCACCGCAGCCACGCAGAGCCCCGCGGTTAAAATAATGGATTGCGACGGGCTCAGCCATAAAAAACCTGCGAAGAGTCCGAGAATCAATATCAGTGATACCGCCGACGTGGCCGCAAAAGACGCCTCCTGCAGGTTGATGCCCTCGCGGAGACCTTGCAGGGTATTGGCGTGAATCTCGATTCCCGGCATCGCGCGTGCCTCGTGGGACTGACCAAAAGATGAGCCCGTAGCCGTACCAGAATCGCCCGAGAGCGGCGTTGGAAATTCGTCGCCCATACTCGGTGCCGTCATCCCGACCAGGACAATTTTGTTTCTAAATTCGTCCAGTGCAACATCGCCGCGCAGCACGTCAATATAAGAAATTTGCTTAAAATGTTTTGGCGGGCCGGCAAACGGAATCCGGTATTGTCGATCCAACACCCACACCGCATCCGGGCTCAAATTTTCCCTATCCGCCGCTACAGATGTGGCCGAAGGCGACATCATGATTTCCACACTTTCGATACGCCCGGGTTCCGCCACTTCAAGCGCCGCCAAGGCCAGCAAAGGATGGCGTGGTGCACGGAACCCAGCGCGCAGAAATACGCTTCGCAACACGCCATCCGAATCAAAACGGGTGCTGATATGCCCTACTCCGGCCGCCGCTAAACCGAGCAGTGGCGCGGGGAGTGCCTCGCCTACAGGGGCACCTTCGTTGTTTTTTTGTAAAAGAGGAAGCACGACTTTGGCATTTGCGCGAATCGATTCTGCGAGCAACTGGTCCTGCTTTGGGTCGCGCAGATCAGGCTCGGTCAGTACGATGTCCAGTACGACCGCTTTCGCCTGGGCCTGCGTCAATTTTCCAAGTAGCGTGGCATGGATCGCGCGAGCCCAAGGCCAGCGGCCAAGTTGTTTCAGGCTGTCTTCATCGATCCCGACAATAACAATATCGCCTTGCGCTGGACGTTTCCACAGCGACAGCGCCTGATCATAGACCGTTTGTTCAACCCGCGAAAACCACGCGCCGTGCAGCGCGAACAAGGTGAAACTGGTTAAAAGCAACGCGATGACCAGCCATTCATTGAGCACCCGTTTGCGCCATGTACGGGCTTCACTTTCCACCGCAATCTGCGTATCGGCGTTCGGCTTGTTTAGCACGCTGAACCTATTGCCACCTTAAGCACACCATTAACCCTGAATACCCCTAGCGCAACGGCGTGAGGTTGAGAGGTTCCGTAAAGACATCAAAACTGCGGATTTCACTCCACGGCGTGATGCCATCAACAATCTGGGCGTCACCCGACACAGCCACGGCGCGAACACGCGCAAAGTAAAAACCTTTTTTTACCGCATCAACGGCGAATGTATTACCCGTAGTGCGATTGTTTACCACGATGTCGTGGAATCGCTCGTCTCGCGCAATTTGTATTTGATACAGCTGGCTCAAATTTCCCTGCCAGGATAGCGTGACGCGCACATCATCGACTTGCGGCGGGTCAAGCGGCACCGTGGGGCCCTGTATAACGAGATTTTGGCCTGCAGAAACAATTCCTTCGACACCGCCTTTATCAATCGCCGATACACGCCAGAAATAATTGCCTGGTCCGAGCGCGTTGACAGGCGAGAACGAAGGTGCTGTTAGCGTCGATTCGTCCAGCAGCAAGGTGTGGAAGTTCTCGTCCGATGAGATTTGCAAACGATATTTGTCCGCGCCATCAACCGCGCTCCATGCAAATTTTGCGCCGCTCACCTGCGCATTTTGCAAGGGCGCGGCGAGTGGTTTCACGACAGCAAATGTGTGCTCGCCATTATTACCCTCAAGGCCCAAAAGATCAATTGCCCGCACGCGCAGAAAATACTCGCCTGCCGGTAATGCGGCGAAACGAATTTTTACTTCCCCTGCCACGACCTCGCCCACCACGTCGGCAACCGGGTTCTTAAACGCCTGATCACGTGCCAGCTGACCGCGATACTTCACCGTCCTCGCCATCGCGGAAAATTTGAATTCAATGCCGGTATTGTTCAAACGCGAGGCAAGCGCTGTCATGGCCGGTGCGGGCAGCAATTCGATAGGCAGGAGCGGTGGCTTGTTGGCTGCGGCGACTGTGCCATATCCTTTATCGAGCGCGACTTCTGCCGATTTTGGATTGGGGGCACTGGTGTTGCCACCAGCGGTAGCAACGGCGGTGACAGCAACGCGGCCCTCCAGTACTTCGCTAGACGCGCGCTCCCCGGAACCATCTGCAGCAACACGGAATACCGTTCCACGCACGCCCATGTTTGAGGTTGGCGTACGAATTTCATAACGTCCGCCGCTATTGCGCTGCTTTGCCACGTTGGTTTCAACCCGGCCTGAATCAAGCCGGATGATTGAATCTGTGACGCCGCTCGCGTTCGCAAATTGCCTGGTATTTTCAAGCCGCAAACTTGATTTAGACTGCACCGTCAGAGTGGAGCCATCGGCCAACTGCAACGTGACAAAACCATCATCGCCGGTCGATATTTTGCTGCCTTCGCTGACGTTTGCGCCAATTTTGATCGCGCCACCATTCGATTCGACAGTCCCCTGTACGGAAAGCACTTTAACCAGCGCCGGCTCCATCCGCATGGCCTCGACGGGGATTTTAATGCGCGATCCAGTTGCAATCGCATCCGGATTTTTTAATTGATTGGTGGTCTGCAGAAGCTGCCAATTTGATCCCACGATCAGCTGTTTCTTGGCAATATTGCGCAGGTTGTCGCCTTTGATCGTGGTGTAGGTGTACATCCGCGCTTCTTCTGCACGCAAATTCGCCCCGAACACGAGCGCGACCATTACCGACAGAGTTTGAGTTGGAACAACAAACGCCCTAAAGGAATAAGGCAAATTTTTTAACATACGAATAGTAGGTTCCGAGAATTCTGATGGGCGCGAAATCGTTCAGACGCAGCCACACATGTGGCTGCGTCTGCTGGCTTGAATATAGCTGGAAAGCTGAACGGATGTTTAGTTAACCGCCAGCGCTGATTTGATCCTGCGATACGTCAAGGTCAGCAGACGCACAGATTCTGATCGGCACCGACGTGCTTCAGGCAAACTTCAGACATGCTCACGCGCTCGGCTGGTCGACAGGTTTGGCTGTAACCGCGACGTGTTCCAGGCGATAACCAAAATTATAGATCGGCGTCAGCCGCAGGCCGCGCTCAGGTCCAAAGTCGAGCTTTTTGCGGATCCGCGAGACATGCGTATCAACGGTGCGGGATGGCACATCGCCGCTGCGTCCCCAAACGCTCTCGGACATATGACCACGCGAGAGCAGGCGACCGATATTGCCGAACAGAAACACCGTTAGCTCGTATTCCTTATCCGTCATTTCAACCGCCTGGCCATCCAGTTTGACGACGCGGTTAACGGTGTCGATATGGTACGGGCCGAGTTCAATTGCGCTTGCTTCTACCGGCTTCGGACGCGATCGGCGCAGCAATGCTTCCACCCGCGCGAGAAGTTCCAGCCGACGGACCGGCTTAATCATGTAGTCATCCGCGCCCGCCGCAAGGGCGGCGACAATATCCTGCTCGGAATCGCGGCTGGTGACGAATACAACCGGCGTGGTCAAATTCTGCTTTTCGCGCAGCCATTTCAATACCTCGGCGCCTGACAAATCCGGCACGTGCCAGTCGAGGAGAAACAAGTCAAAGCTCTCGCGCCCTGCTTCTCGCACCAGTGCCTTGCCCAACAAAAAATGATGTACCGTATGCCCGGCGGCGGTGAGCCACTGCTGCATGGCGGCCCCGACATCGGCATCATCTTCCAGCATTGCGATTCGCATATTCATTCTTTTAAGCCTTTTTTGAGCACGTTGGGTCCAATCCTCCAATTCTATGATGAAGCGAGAGGCTGATGTTATTTTCGTGCATTTTTACCGCTTTTTAGTTTTACGCAGGTAGCACTAATAAAGCCTCCGGATTGCAGGCGCTGGCCGCACTCAAAGCTCCAGTTACTGCCGCCGGCTTCATATTCCACCGTGCCAGGATTGGCTAAGCGGCGCGCATTGATTAAGGTGCCGACGGTGTCGGCGATGTTGATGCGGTCGGTGTCGATAGGGAGCGTGGGGTTTCAGCAAGCCAAATGCTTGGCTTGTTGCCGCGCGAACGGGCGAGTTTGAGATTGTTGACGTTGTAAAGCGGCCAGCCGTGGCGGCGAATCTCGCCGTCGAGTGGCCGTGCCCAGCCGTTGTAGCCTTCCCTGGCGACCATGACGGGCAACGGGTGACGTGCTTCATGCAGGGCAATACGGGCAAAGAAGAGTTGAAACCCGGCAGCGTGATGATCAATGTCGAATTCGTCGATAAGCTTGCCATCGGGCAGGCCAATGGCGACTCGGTGACGAGCACTGCCAATATCAATACCAACGCGAAGGGTGTGCGTGTTCATCAGTGACTCCTGAGTTAAAACGATACGTGGATAAAATCATCCGACGTCTCGTCTACTTGCAGAGCCACGATCAATACGTGATTGGCACCATCCCGGCAGGCGTCTAAGATGATGTGAATGACGAGGGCGGCATTTCAGGGCCGAGCAGCGTTTGTTGCCAAACCCGCGAACCCCGGGAGCCACTAAACCGCGCCGGCATTCGTGGAGGCTGGTGGGTTTAAGTTAATACAGGTTCGGCAACGGCAGTTCTGAGTTGCTTATAGTAGTTTGCCTCAGCTTCAGCAGGAGGTATATAGCCAAGTGGCTCCATGAGCCGATGATGGTTGAACCAAGCCACCCATTCAAGAGTTGCGACCTCGACGGCTTGCTTGGTTTTCCATGGGGCGTCGATGAATCAGTTCGGCTTTGTACAAGCCGTTAATCGTTTCAGCCAGCGCATTGTCATAACGGTCACCCCGGCTACCGACCGATGGCTCGATCTTGGCCTCGGCCAGCCGCTCGCGGTCACGAATGCTGAGATATT
>JAYVYF010000328.1:0-1972 GCA_043784585.1 Burkholderiales bacterium | reverse complement strand
ATTAACAACAAGTAGCAACCTCAAAAAAAGGAAATGGCGTGTCTGACACTGATTTAACGGCTGACGAAATTGCGGCGTTTTTAACGGCGCATCCTGATTTTTTTGAAGCGCATCCCAATATTTTGTTGAGCCTCAATGTGGCGCATCCGCACGGTGGTCGAACAGTGTCAATTCCCGAACGCCAACTCATTGCCACGCGCGAAAAGTCAAAAATTATCGAGGCAAAGCTCGGCGAACTCATTTCATTTGGCGAAGAAAATGACAAGCTGTCCGATAAAGTACATGCCCTCACATTGAAATTGATTGACTGCTCATCATTGGAGCAATCTGTGGATGTGCTTTATCTCGATTTGTTGGATAGTTTTCAAGTGCCGCATATGGCGCTGCGTCTGTGGGGCGTTGCGCCGCTGGATGATTCAGTCGGCGACACGTCCGCACCTGAGTTTCAACATGTGCCGGTCGAGCTCCAACAATTTGTTGAAGCCATGACCCAACCTTACTGCGGCAATCATCCGGTTTACGAAACGCATCTGTGGTTTGGCGAGCATGCGCCGCACCTGAAATCGTACGCCTTGGTTGCACTCAAAACGGATCGCTGTTTCGGCCTGCTGCTGATGGCATCCGAAAGTGCAGAGCGTTTTTACAGCGATATGGGAACCCTATTTTTGACGCGAATCGGCGACGTATTTGCGCACTCCATTGGCCGCCATGTCACCTCTTATCATCTGCCAACCGATGAGTCGACATCAGCCGAATAGTTTGTAAATAACAGAGATGTTAAATATGATGGCGGAGTTCACAGAATGCAAAACACGACACAAAGACCGTGAATGAAGCGATTGAAAAATATTTATCGCATTTGACGCATGAGCGGCGCTTGGCGGCGCTGACGCTCAAACATTATCGTCGTGACTTGGTACTGCTGGAAACAAAACTAGCGGAAGATAACGCGCGAATAACTGCAGCGCGCGGATTGAGCGCGCTGCAGCAAACCGATATCCGTCGCTTTGCGGCACAACTACATTCACGCGAGCTCGGGCCAAGATCCATTGCGAGGGTGCTGTCGGGCTGGCGCGGCTTTTTTGAATTTTTGCACCGGGACGCTGGCACACCCAACCCCGTGGATGGTGTCCGCGCGCCGAAAGCAGCCAAACTTTTGCCCGAAACGTTATCGCCCGATGAGGCCGTGCGGCTGGTCAGTTTTGAGGCCAAGACGCGCGACGATATTCGTGATCGCGCGGCGTTTGAGCTGCTCTATTCTTCAGGATTACGCGTATCAGAATTGGTCGGGCTTGATCTCTCGTCAATTGACTTTCCCGGCGCTGAAGCGCGGGTGTTGGGTAAAGGCAACAAAACGCGCATCGTGCCGATTGGAAAACATGCGATGGACGCTCTCAATCGGTGGCTGACGATTCGCGCAACGATGTCGGTCAATCCAGCAGATATTCATCGACATGCGCTGTTTCTAAGCCGCTTGGGTAAACGCCTGACGGCACGCACCGTGCAAACCAGGATCAAACTCTGGGCAACCCGGCAGGGCATTTCTGTCGAACCCCATCCGCATATGTTGCGCCACTCGTTCGCATCACATGTGCTGCAATCATCAGGTGATTTACGCGCGGTACAGGAAATGTTGGGCCACGCCAGCATCGCCTCCAAGCAGGTCTATACGCACCTCGATTTTCAACATTTGGCGAAAGTTTATGATTTGGCACATCCGCGCGCCAGAGCAAAACCCAGGACAAAAACCGAGGGAAAAAAATAAATGCAGAATCGTCTCTTAAAAATTTCAGCGCGGATTCTGGTGGCTCTTGTGGCGATTACGCTCATTTTGTTGCTTGCGCTTTATTTCACCTTGCGCGCAAGCCTGCCGGCGCTCGACGGCGAGCTTACGCTAAGCAAACTTGCCAATACAGTCACCGTCACACGCGACGTCAATGGCACCGTCGCAATCGCTGCGCGCGACACGGTA
>JAYVYF010000327.1:0-2890 GCA_043784585.1 Burkholderiales bacterium | reverse complement strand
AGATAAAAGTGCATCGGTCTGTAGGTAGAACGTATAGGCCATGTTCGTTGATTCTCATTAATGGCGTGAATGTTGTAAGGTGTTTTAAATGATTCAAGGTTGAAGTATGCGACGAAAAATAAGCAAAAAATTTGCAGCGCCTCGTGCGAGACCTAAAAAACTCGAAGCAACGCTGCAGCCAATGCGAGCTTCAATATTGAAAACTAGCTTAGTGTGCGGCTCTTAATTCTTGGCTTTTTGCTGGGCACCTTTGCCTTGCAAAATATGCCGCAGCTGCCGCGTCTGGCGAATGATTCGCCGGTCTCGTGGTGGGTGATTCCGCTTGCTTGCGCTGCGCTGTTGCTATGGGTGTCGTCGCGCTCGGCTCGGTCGATCGGCAAAGAACCTTCGGCCAGCCGGATTGCTATGCGTATTTTCATTAGTTTAGCCAACATCATCATTGCCGCGCTTCTCATTTTTTGCGGTGCGATTGTTGGGTTTGGATATGCGGATGGGCGTGCTGAGACGCGAATGAACGATGAGTTGCCACGCGAATGGGAGGGCCGCGATGTCGGCGTGGTGGGCGTGATCGCAAGTTTGCCAGTGGCCAATGATCGCGGCACGCGGTTTGAATTTGATATTGAACGCATTGCGGTTGAAGGTGCAAGTCTGCCGAAGCATATTTCGCTCAACTGGTACGCCGAGCGCCCCCGCAAAGGGATTGAAGCGGTGCCGCCTCCAGAAATCAAGCCAGGCGAGCGGTGGGACCTTGTTGTACGGTTGAGGCGACCGCACGGCACTTTAAATCGGCACGGCTACGATTTTGAAGCATTTGCACTCGAGCAAAATATTCGTGCAACCGGCTATATTCGCGTACAAAAAGCCGCACCTGAAGCGAATCGAAAGCAGGATGATTTTGTTGGGGGATTCAATGCGCAGGTAAACCGTTTGCGCTATCAAATCCGTGATCGGATGAATCTAGCGCTCAAGGATAAGCCCTATCGCGGCGTGCTGGTGGCGTTGGCCATTGGTGAGCAAAATGCGATTCCGGCGGATGAATGGAAAGTGTTTTGGCGGACGGGCGTGGGACATTTAATTTCTATCTCGGGGTTGCACATTACGATGGTGGCCAGCCTGGTTTATGTGTTGTCCTTCCGGGTGTGGGCACGCATTCCGGTACTTGCGCTACGCTTGCCCGCGCAGCGCGCCGCCGTCGCGGCGGGAGCATTTGCGGCACTGTCGTATTCGCTGATTGCAGGTTTTTCGGTGCCCACCCAGCGCACGTTATTCATGTTGTCTGCCGTCGCAATTGCGCTATGGATTGGGCGTGCCACCTCGGCAACGCGCATATTGTCGTGGGCATTGTTAGCGGTGTTGGTGTTTGATCCGTGGGCAGTATTAGCGCCAGGATTCTGGCTTAGCTTTGGCGCAGTAGCATCAATTTTTTATGTGACGTCGCATCGTGCGGGCCAACTTTCATCGATGAAAGGCGCAGCGCTCACGCAGGTTGCCGTCACACTCGGGCTGTTGCCGATGACGCTGGCGTTGTTCCAGGAAGTTTCGCTGGTATCACCGATTGCGAATGCGTTTGCGATTCCGTTGGTGAGTTTAGTTGTGGTGCCAATTACATTGGCAGGTGCGGTATTGCCTTTCGATTTTCTGTTGACACTCGCGCACGAAATCATGGCGTGGTGCTATGCGGCGCTGGCATGGTTGGCTGGCACGCCAAGTGCCGTATGGCAGAGCCACGCGCCGCAGCCGTGGACGGTAGTGTTGGCGCTGATTGGCTGCGCATGGATGCTGCTACCCCGCGGTGCCGCGCCTCGTTGGCTGGGTGCTGCGTTTGTGTTGCCGATGTTTCTAATATTGCCAGCGGCGCCCCTGCCCGGAGAAGTCTGGATCACGGTGCTCGACGTAGGGCAGGGCTTGGCGACGGTGGTACGCACCGCAAATCACACACTGGTCTACGATACCGGCCCCCGCTATAACCCCGATGTAGATTCTGGCAATCGCATCGTCGTGCCGTACCTCAGAGGCGAGGGTATCCGCGCGTTGGATGCGTTAATCTTGAGCCATGCCGATGAAGATCATTCTGGCGGTGCCAAATCGATCATCGATACGCGCAATCCAAAATGGGTCATGACCTCGATGGATCGCACGAATGACAAAAATATCGATACACTAAAAAATGCCACAGAAATAATCCGCTGTGACAGCCGTGACAATTGGCATTGGGATGGGATCGATTTCGATATTTTGCATCCGACCAAAGACGACTATGCCGAGGAGAACCGCAAGACCAACGATCTCGGCTGCGTGCTCAAAATTATTGCGCCCGGCGGCGCCGTCTTGATGACTGCCGATATTGAAAAGAAAAGTGAAACAGAGTTGATTGAACGCAATGTGAATGATCCCGAGGCATTAAAAGCGGACGTGCTGGTAGCGCCCCATCACGGCAGCAAAACATCGTCCACCGACGCGTTTCTGAATGCAGTAAAGCCCAAAATTGCGCTCATTCCAGTTGGCTATCGAAACCGCTTTCGTCACCCGCATCCCGACGTAATGGCGCGTTATGCTGAGCGCGGGATAAAGGTTTATCGAACCGATCAAGCAGGGGCGCTGACAATAAAACTGGGCGCCGCGCCTGAACCGAAAATTGAGGTGAAATCATATCGACTGGAGCGGAGTCGATATTGGATTGATCTGCCGGAGGCAGGGGTGGCGGGCGATTGAAGCCGAGCGTCACCGCCGCCTAACATTCTCAACCCCCTCGACCTCACCCACCGTCCGCAACACCTTCTGCAATTGCTCCGTCCGCTGAATCTCCACCGTAAACCGCATTGACGCCATATTTGCTTTTGAAATCGTATTCACCGCCGTGACGTTGATACGTTCATGCGACAGCGCTTCG
>JAYVYF010000326.1:0-12138 GCA_043784585.1 Burkholderiales bacterium | reverse complement strand
AATATAAAAATTGCCCACTGCCGCACGCCACGCATCAAAATCAAATTTTGGTAGCGTCCCTTCGAGCCAAACGCCTTCCGTAATATTTGCCGTGTTGGTGCCGGGGCCGACTATCGCAACGGCTCCGAACAAACCCTGTGGCTGGCCAGCGCTATCAAAACGCCGCTGAAAGCGAGCATCGACGCGGGATTCCAGCGCATCCGTCAAACCCGCGCCGGTCGCGCCAGACGATGGCGCGTTACCCGCGAGCGTCACATGCAATCGCTCAACGGGTTCACCAACGTCAGTGATGATTACCTTTAAGGCCCGCAGCTCATCGATGCGTTTTGCAATTGGATAAGGCAGGAGCGAGCTCACACCGGACAGCGGCGAATCAATGATGATTTCGGTGCCGTTTTTACCGGGCATACTCGACAATATGCGACCTCGAAAATCAGCCGTCCCGGTTACTTGTCGCGGCATTTTAAATGCCAGCACGTTTTGAAGCTGCGCCACATCAGCCCGGGCCGTAAATTCTGTGGTCACACCGGAGTCTCGATTGCTGGTGATGACAATGCCAACAGGATTATCGAACGCTGTGCCCTGCAAATTAGAGCTTTTTACGCTTGATTCGGTAAATGCAATTGCGCCACTGAGGTTGTTGATCACTGGTCCGAAGTTTAATTTCGCGCTGCCGCGTGCCAGCTGATAACTCCCGTTCACATTCAGTTTTGCCAATGCTTTTTCCTCAGCGGTGCCGAGCGGAATTTTTAGCGCCAAATCCAGTTTGCCCGGCCCCTCAATCGCAGCAAATTTGGTAAACGCACCCACATTATTGACAAGCGGACTTTCACGTAAAAAACGCGAGATGTCTTCCGCGCGAGCATCGATTGCACTACTCAGGGTCAATATTGAGGGATGTTGCTTGGTGTCTTCAATGTTGAGGGCGGTTTTTCTGAGTTGCGCATCATAAATACGCGCGCTGTCAATTTTTGCGCTAATCCTGGTGTTTTCAAAACTCAGAATGCCAGTAATGTCGTTTACTACCGGCCATCCTTCGGCATAGCGAAAATCAACCTTCTTTAAGTTGGCGTCTGCTTTAAATACTCCGCCTTTTCCCTGATGAAATGGGAAATCGTAAATTTCACCTCTTACTAAAAAATCCGCGTTGGTAATTTCGCCGCCTTGCACTGCCCAGCCAATATATTCACGTGTATTCGCGAGGCCATTAGGCACATAGCTCGCGAACGCCAGCGCGTTAGCTTTAACAATCTTGCCCGCGATATCAAGCGTTCCCGGCCCTTTTTCTTCGGCCGCGCGCGCGCCTCCGGACCGGAATCGTGAATATTTCCCCTTAAAGTCAAGGCTCATATCTGCATTATTTGCCGTCACTCTATCAACCTTTACTTCGAGCATATCCGGCGTAATTTTCCATGAACCTGCACCGGCAAATTGTTCAAACTTCAGCGGCTGCGCAAATTCCTGCGGCGCATCGAGGATCACGTTTTTAGATGCAATGCTGAATTGCCCGCCCTTGTTGTCGCCCTCAATTTCACCCGAAAACCCTGACACGCCAGGCAATCTTTCGAAATTGTTAATCGCAAAATCGGTAATGTTTCCTTTGACCTTATAGGCGGCAGGCGAGTCAATAAAGCCATCCCAAGAAAAGCTGGATTGCCGCACCAAGCCTCGCGGGCTATAGCGAGCCACCACCGCACGCACCTCTTTTCCGACCGGAAGAAACTCAATCAGCGCCGCCATTACTTTAAGTTCAATACCGTTGGCGGTTACCTCGCCGCGGGCTTTTGCAATATCGGATTGATTTTGCAATTTCAACGAAAAATCAGCCGCCGGCAGCACCACGCCTTCCTTGGTGCGCAGCTCAAGCGCCTTGCTGGCAATCGCGAATCCGTCGACCTGGGCAACGTACTCAAGACGCCCGGCAAGTTTCGCAAGGTTCAGTGAGGCGAGTCCCGGCTCCAGCTGGGCGCTCGCATTTGTAAAGTGCATATCTGCGGTAATGGCGCGAATAGGGTCAGCTGATTTGGTATCAATATCGAGCCACGCCCGAAGGTTTCCAAACCCGGACTGCAAGGAATCCGGCACCTTCACGTGCTCGCGTAATTCTTTCAAATTCGCGTTAGATGCCGCAACATAAATCGGCCCACTAACCGCCCACCGCCCAGACTCGTGATTGAGCGTTAGCGTGCCAGTTGCCTCAATTTTCTGCGCGAGCGCCGTGGGCGGATTAGCCGCAAAGCCCAGCGCATGTGCCGATCCGCGCTTCTTGATCATCACCTCCACATTCGCAAAGCTCAGATCCTGATTAGGAGTCAACTCATCATGCCAAATCAGGCTTGCGTTTCTGATTTCAACCCCGGGCTGATCCAGTAAAAATGCGAGCAACTGGCCATCATCTGGCGTTGTTTCGGGCGCATTGAGCGCCCGCCCTGCAAAATAAATAAGCCCGTCTGTGCGCCGAGATAGCGCTAGCGCGGGTCCCTCGATATAAAACTCGGCAAGGCGCACTTGGCCCACAAATAGTGACCACCATGACAAACCAGCCCGCAGACTCGGCAATTTAAGGGCCGGACTACCGGCCAGCCGAGCCGCTGATGGCGCATTGGAAGCGTTGGCTTCAGACTCCAAAAACACCACATTCTCAAGCTCAATGTAGGGCATGAAGCCATCCCATCCGCCGCGAATGGCGCTGGCGGATACGTCCATGCCCGAAGCGGTGGCGACACGGCTGACAATTTCGCTTTGATAACGCTCGATATTAGGCAACACCGCATATTTGAGCGCCAGTGTCACCAGCGCGAACAACAAAGCAACGGCAATCACCAACCAATACAAGGCAAGACCACAAAGGCGGCTAAGGTGGAAGAAATGGGATCGAAATTTTGCGATGATGTCGTACCGATTGTTGCTCAAACGCGAGAGATAAATTCTAAAATGCCGGACGGGCGTCTAACGTGCGATATTTAACGTGCGGCGGGTAATGTGCAATCTAAATTTATCCTGCAATACTATTCTAACGCTCATGGGACAACGCTGACCACAACCGTTCAAACAAACAACGGTTTAATGTACATCGGAAACCTCGTGCAATCCCTTGTAATTCAGAGCTGTAAAATATTCAAGGCCGTACAAATCAACCCGATGCCATTAAGCAATATCCCCTTCGGCACCAAACTTGACCGCATGTTCCACGCATCTCGTTATGCGGAACGGCTCTGCGCCACAAGCCCTTCACTGATTGACGATCTGCGTGCGCACGGCCATGAGGCCCTGCTCATCAGCGAAATAGTTTCGCAGGCTGTTTCAGATAAAAATGCCGTCGACCTCAATTCGATCACCGCTCTCAATACACGCCTGCGTCGGTTGCGCCAACGCACCCTATTGCGTTTGATCTATCGAGACATCAATAGTCTGGCTGATCTCGACGAAGTCGTGACGACTATCTCTGCACTGGCTGATTTTGTATTAAACGCCGCATTGAATTTTCATCACCCGCAAGTCGCCGACAAGTTTGCACTGTCACTAACCGCGCGAGCCGATGACAAAGCGCAACTGGTCATCGTCGGCATGGGTAAGCTGGGCGGACATGAGCTTAATGTTTCGTCAGATATCGACCTCATTTTTGTTCATTCGGCAGATGGGGAAGCCACCGCTGAAAAATCTTGGCACGAGTTTCACTGCGAACTTGGTAAACGCGTTATCCGCAGCATCGATGATGTCACCGAAGACGGCTTTGTATTTCGTGTCGATATGCGGCTGAGGCCCTATGGTGCCAGCGGCGCGCTGGTGGTCAGCTTGGCCGGGCTTGACACTTACTTTCGTACTCAGGCGCGGCCGTGGGAGCGCTACGCCTGGCTGAAAGCACGCGCCATCACGGGGGCCGCATCAACGATTCATGATCTCGCCAAGATGGTCATGCCGTTTGTTTACCGTCGCTATCACGACTACGGCGCGATCGAGGAAATGCGCGACATTCATAGCCAGATTCGCGCTGAGGCGACCAAGCGTAATCGGCTCAACGATATCAAGGTCGGCCCTGGCGGAATTCGCGAGGCGGAATTTGTGGTGCAAATGCATCAATTGATTCGCGGCGGTCGCGAGCATCGATTGCAAATTGCCTCCACCCGCGAATCGCTGAGCGTGATCGCAAGTCTTGGCTTGATGGATGCGGTGCGCGTGGACAGTCTGCGCGCGGCGTATATTTTTCTACGCAATCTTGAACATCGTTTGCAATATGTGGACGACGCACAAACGCAGGCGCTGCCGACCCACGATGTGGAGCAGCGGCGAATAGCTGAAACGATGAATTTTGTCGACTGGGCCGCATTTTGTAGCGCATTGAAAACCTATCGCGATTGCGTGACCGCTGAATTTGAGAACGTGTTTGTGAAGCCGATTGAGGATTCAAAAAAATCCAGCTCTGAGCAGGTAACTGGTCTGGAAGCCAATATCCACGAGGTGTTTGGCGAATATCATGTTGATGAAAAAACGTCAAAAGCAATCGCCGCACGCATTGGCGCATGGGTGCGTGCATCACGAACCGCCACGCTGTCGATAAAAGTTCGCGCCCGCATGGAATCATTGATCCCGTTAGCGTTGCGCGCCGCACTTGCCCATGATGCGTCCTCCGCGACGGCGTTTCGTCTGTTCGACTTACTCGATGCTATTGATAAACGTGAAACCTATTTGGCGTTGTTAAGCGAACACCCGGGCGTGTTGAACCGCGTTGCGCGGATCGCGGCTAAAAGCGCCTGGGCGGCGGATTTTATGAAGAAGCATCCGGTGCTGCTTGATGAGTTGTTGCACAATAAAAACACCGTCATCGATTGGTCGGCGGAGCGCGAAAATCTGCATCAGCAATCAGTCAGGCTTGCCGCGGACACCGAAGCGCTTTATGAACTATTACGTCACACCAAACAGGTTATCACCTTAAAACTTAACATCGCCGACATCGAAGGCCGCATGAGCGTGATGGCTTTGTCCGACGGCCTGTCCATGCTTGCTGATATGCTGCTGGAAACCACCCTCAAGCTCGCCTGGCTGAGTATGAAAGTTGCGGAAACACCGATCCTCAAAGGGTTTGCAATCATCGGCTACGGCAAGTTGGGCAGCAAAGAATTAGGCTATGCGTCGGATCTCGATCTGGTGTTTTTATACGATGAAAATTCGGGCATCGCCAACGACAAATATGCCAGGCTAGCGCAGCGATTAAGTAGCTGGCTCAACACCATGACCGCCGGCGGTGTGCTCTATGAAACTGACCTTCGTCTACGTCCGGACGGCGCCAGTGGCATGCTCGTCTCCAGTCTCGGCGCGTTCCGCGATTACCAATTCACACGCGCCTGGACTTGGGAGCATCAGGCGCTCACCAGAGCTCGCTGGTGCGCAGGCGACACCGCACTAGCCGCGCCGTTTGACACAATCCGAAACGAGATACTTTCGAAGCCTCGCGACAGAGAACAATTGCGCCTTGAAATAGTCGAGATGCGCGACAAAATGCGCGCCGAGAAAGACAAACCCGACAAAGATCGTCCCCATCAAATCGAGCTAAAGCACACGCGCGGCGGTATCGTGGACGTAGAATTTATTGTCCAATATCTAATCCTCGCCTACTCTCAAGAGCATTCTGATTTCCTGAAAAACCTCGGCAATTTTGCATTGCTGATGCGCGCCGGCGCGTTCGGCATTTTGCATGAAGATATCGCCGCCAAAGTCGCCAAAGCCTATCTTGTTTATCGCGAGCAACAACATTCGGCGCGCAACAATAACCAGCTTAAAACGTGGGTCGCAGACGATGCGCTGGGCAATGAGCGGCATGCGGTGATGGCGGCGTGGACGGCGCTATTTGGCTAGTTCATCTGGCATACAAACGGGCATACCCAATTCAGCCTTATGGGCGGGGAATCTGCTTTTTATGATGAGGCCAAACAGCAAATCCCTTGAAAAAACACCTTAGGATGACACAGTGACTCCCGCACCAGCGAGGTGTTCAGAGCACTTTAGGCTCAATCGGCAATGGAACCGGGGGTGGTTCATTACATTTCAGCACTCTTGTTTTTCTTCGTCGCATTCTCAAGCATCTCCGCCGCCGCTTTTTTCGTCGCCGCCGTAATCGTAATCCCGCCCAACATCCGCGCGATTTCATCCACTCGCTCAGCACCTACCAACGGCGTAATCAAAGTGGCAACCACGCCATCGCGTGACATTTTGGCGACTTGGAATTGATTGACGGCGCACGCGGCGACTTGCGATAAATGGGTGACGGCCAGGACCTGGTGATCGCGGCCCAAGGACCGCAACAGCCGCCCCACGACTTCAGCGACGCGACCCCCGATACCGGCATCCACTTCGTCAAAAATCATGGTGCCGACGCCACCTTTGGTGGATGCCATCATTTGAATCGCAAGCGAGACACGCGATAGTTCGCCGCCTGAAGCGATTTTTGCGAGCGGACCGAGTGGCTGGCCTTCATGCGCGGCGACCTGAAATTCGCAGGCTTCCAAACCACTGGCAGAGGGCTCGCGGGGTGAGAATTCAACCCCAAATTTGCCGCCGGGCATGGCGAGGTCTTGTAGCGATTTGGTGACGTCCATCGCAAATTTTTTCGCGGCGGTTTGGCGTGCTTTGGTGAGCTTTTTTGCCGTCTCCATATAGGCGATTTCCGCGGCGCACTCTTGCTCAATCAGCGCATCCAGCGATTGTCCGCCGCCCAGAGAGGTTAACCGATCGCGTTTTTGTTGCAACATTTCTGGAATGCGTTTCGGCTCAATCCGGAATTTACGCGCGATTTCCTGCACATCAGAAATTTCACGGTCCAAATCCGCCAAACGTTCGGGATCAAGATCCAGTTTTTGCAAGTAGTGGCGAAGCTCGGTCACGGCTTCGCACAATTCCACGCTGGCGCTTTCGATGAGCTTCACCGCCTCTTTAAGCGCGGGGTCGGTATCCGCAGCTTGACCTAGATCGACGATGATTTCATCGATCTGCGTGAGCGCCGCCGACTCGGATTCGGAAAGCGCGTTAATCGCCGCATCAGTCGCTGAAATTAGGCTCGCCGCGTTCGCCAAACGACGTTGATCGCCGAGCGTTTGTTCCCAACGCGTGCTACTGAAATTCAGTTTTTCAAACTCTGAAATTTGATAACTCAAGTCTTCAAATTCACGCGTAATCGAAGCTTCGTTTGCTTCGCGCGCAGTGCGGGTAGTGGCAAGCAGCGACCAGGCCGCGTGTCTGACTGACAAGGACTCAAGCAAATTGGTGTTGCCTGAGAAATCGTCCAGCAACGTTAATTGCGAATCGCGTTTTAACAGCGTCTGATGTTCATGCTGGCCATGAATATCAATCAGCAGCGCTGCCAAATCACGCGCTTGACTGAGCGTCACCGAGGCACCATTGATGAACGATTTTGAGCGGCCGCTGGCATCCAGCACGCGGCGGAAAATGCAAATATTGGCGTCATCGTCAGCAAGATCATTATCTAACAGCCAGCGCCGTGATTCAGTCGCGCGGGTCAGATCAAATTCGGCGGCGATTTCCGCACGGGCCTGGCCGACGCGCACCACATTGCCATCGGCGCGCATGCCGAGTGCCAATGACAGCGCATCAATCATGATCGATTTGCCGGCGCCGGTTTCGCCCGTCAACGCGGTAAAGCCACCATCAAAATCAAGTTCGAGGCTGTCGACAATAACGAAATCACGGATGGTGAGTGAGCGCAGCATGTTTATTTTCCAACCATTTAGTTAGGACGTGCGCTCATTCCAGTGCAGCTTTGTGCGCAACATGCCGAAATACGAATAGCCCTCAGGATGCAGCAGACGCAATGGATTTGGGTCGGCGCGAATAATCACAACGTCATCAGACTGCGGATCAAAAAACGATTGCACATCAAAATTCACCCGCGCGTTCATGCCACGAATCAGCTTGACACGTACTTCGGATGTGCTGGCAATGGCGATCGGCCGATTGGACAGCGTGTGCGGAGAAATCGGCACCAAAGAAATGGCAGGCAAGGTCGGATGTAAAATCGGCCCGCCGCTCGACAGCGCATAGGCCGTCGAGCCGGTCGGCGTGGCGACAATCAAGCCATCCGCACGCAGGGAATAAATGAATTCACCATCAACGGCGACCGCGAATTCGATCATAGTGCCCATCGCACCGCGGCTAATCACTACGTCGTTAAGGGCGACCGCTTCAAACACGATTTCGTCGTCGCGCTTGACCACGGCATCGAGCATTAGCCGCTTTTCCTCGATGTAGCGACCCTCTAAAATGGCGGTAATCAGGTCTGAAAGCTCATCTTGCGGCACATCTGTTAGAAATCCGAGCGTGCCTAAATTAACGCCGACCAACGGCACGCCGTGGGTAGCGGCGATACGCGCCACCCCCAGTAAGGTACCATCGCCGCCGACTGCAATGGCCAGATCTGCATCAGGAATCACGTCCGGCCCATCAAATATCTCACTGGCGCTCGCGTCAAATGCTGCGCCGGTGCGGGCATCGGTGCGCACCAGAATGCCGCGTGCATGCAGCAGCGCAGACAGCACCCGAAGCGGCCCTGCAGGCAAATCGCCCTCAAGTTTGCCGATAATGGCAATTTTTTTGAAATTAATCATGAGAATTGATTAAAACATACTGGCGGTAGAATCAACAAAAACCAGGCAACAAGACACGCCAACAAAGCGTCGAAAATATCCATTATTGCGCGCTGGCATCGGCATTGCGCATGAAATGGTGTTGACAAATTCCATATTTGTGTCGAATTCAAGCGCCAGAATGCGGAAAACGCCAAGGAAAATACCGAGCCGGACATTAAGCCAAACGCAAACGATTTTGCCAAGGAGGCAAGGTTTTACATACAATAAGGCCATGCTTTCAGAACGCGCCCAGACCCTGCTCAAATTTTTAGTCGAACGCCACATTGCCGATGGTCAGCCAGTCGGCTCGCGCGCGCTGTCGAAATTTTCCGGGATGGAATTGTCCCCCGCGTCGATTCGTAACGTAATGGCGGATTTGGAGGAGTTGGGCTACATCGCAAGTCCGCATACTTCCGCAGGCCGAGTTCCGACACCGAAAGGCTATCGATTATTTGTCGATACGCTGCTCACGATTCGCCCGCTGCAGATGGTTGACCATGATGCGATTCGCGATCAGTTAAGGCCCGATGATCCGCGATCTGTCGTCGCGGCCGCGTCGCAAATGCTGTCCGATCTAACCCATTTTGCCGGTATCGTGATGACGCCTCGCCGCGCAGGCATTGGCTTGAAGCACGTTGAATTCATGCAGCTATCGGAAAAGCGCGTACTGCTGATTATTGTGGCGACTGATGGCGATGTGCAGAACCGAATTATCGTCACCGAAAAGCCGTATTCGCCCTCACAATTGGTCGAGGCCGCGAACTATATCAATCATCATTATGCGGGCTATGAATTTGACCGCATTCGGGAAAAAGTAAAGTTCGAATTATCGCAATTGCATCACGACATTTCCACCCTCATGACTGCCGTAGTCGAGGCGCGCGGCAAAGCCACCGAAGGAGTGGGCATGGTGATGTCGGGCGAGCGAAATTTGATGCACTCGGAAGATATCGGCTCGAACATGGCCTCGATTCGCAAGCTGTTTGACGTGTTCGACCAGAAAACTCAATTGCTGGAGTTGCTCGATATTTCGCAACGCGCCGAAGGCGTGAAAATTTTTATTGGCGGCGAATCAGAATTGGTGCCCCTGGACGAGTTTTCAGTCGTCACCGCACCGTATGCAGTCGATGGACAAATTGTCGGCACCGTCGGCGTGATCGGGCCGACGCGGATGGCCTATGAACGCGTGATTCCGATTGTGGATGTGACCGCGAAGCTGATGTCGGCAGCGTTGAGCAGCAATTAACCGACACAAAATAATGGAATCAAAACCCCATCATCAGCGCGGATCTCCAAGTAATATATCGTCAAACAACGCCCTGATGCTGGTTATCTAATACTGTTGTATATCGCAGGCGCATCAAATGGCATTTCAAACTGAACCCGCATTCACCCACGGCACACCGATCAAAACCGGCATTCTGCTGGTCAATCTCGGCACGCCCGATGAGCCGACCACAGCTTCGGTTCGCACCTACCTCAAAGAATTTTTATCTGATCCACGCATTGTCGAAATTCCCAAGCCGATCTGGTGGCTAATTTTAAACCTCATTATCCTGCGCGTGCGGCCCGCCAAAAGCGCCAAGAAATATCAAACTGTATGGATGAAAGAAGGCTCGCCGCTGCGTGTTTATACCGAGCGCCAGGCGCAAATGCTGCGCGGTTATTTGGGCGAAATTTACAAGGATGCACCGCTGGTGGTGCCTGCCATGCGCTACGGTAATCCGAGCATCGAAGCTGGGATCGATAAACTAAAAGCCGCGCATTGCCACAATATTCTGGTATTGCCGATGTACCCGCAATACGCCGCCAGCACCACGGGTTCCACGTTCGATAAAGTGGCGCAGGTGCTGATGAAAAAGCGCAACGTGCCGGGGCTTCGATTCATCCGCAATTTCCACGATCATCCCGCGTTTATCAAAGCAGTTGCGACCAATGTATTGGCGCACTGGATGAAAATCGGGCGGCCTGATTTTGCGACCGATAAATTGCTACTGACATTTCACGGCGTACCGAAATTCCACCTCGACAAGGGCGACCCATATCACTGCGAAGCGCACAAATCGGCGCGCTTAATCGCCGACGCACTGGGACTCAAAAAGGGCGAGTATGTGGTGACATTTCAATCCCGTTTTGGCCGCGCCGAGTGGCTGCAACCATACACTGACAAAACCCTCGAGGCGTTGGGCAAAGACGGCGTTAAACGGGTGGACGTTATATGCCCAGGCTTCGCCGCGGATTGTCTCGAAACGCTGGAAGAAATTGCCGACGAAGCTAAAGAAACGTTTTTACACGCTGGCGGCAAAACGTTCAATTATTTACCGATCGCGAACGACACGCCCGCCTATATCGGCGCATTAACCGAGATTACTTCCGAGCATTTGCAGGGGTGGGTGGATAGAAGTTTTGATCGGGATGATGAGCGCAAAGCGAATGAGGAATCGTTGCAGCGGGCGAAAGAGATGGGGGCGCAGGTTTAAGTGGGTCAGGCAATGACTTTCACCGTAGACGTGTAGTCCGGACGAGCGCAGCGACTCTGGGGTATTCTTGATCAATGGTCCAATATCGTCGAAGCCGCATCGGTGGCGGCACTTTTTTATTTACCGTCAATTTGCATGATCGGCGTAGCTCAATGCGAGTCGAGCATATTGATGCCTTACGAAATATCGTTGGTGATGTAAAAGCTAAGCTGCCATTCGACATCGATGCGATGGTCGTATTACCAGGTCATTGGCATGCCGTATGGACGCTACCGCACGACGATTGCGCGTATTCGCAACGCAACCGGCTCATCAAAGCGGGATTCACGAAACAGTTGCTGCCTTTGGGTGTATCGTCCGATAAAAGTTCGCCTGGCCAATACAATCTGTGGCAAGAACGATTCTGGGAATACACGATTCGCGACGACCGTGATTTTGAAACTCATGTAAATTATGTGCACATCAATCCGGTGAAGCATGAGCATGTTGCGCGTGCCGTCGACTGGCCGCTTTCAACGATTCATCGATACATCCAGCGCGGCATCTTGAATGCGGACTGGGCTTGTGCCTCGCCAGATGGGGAGTTTTGGGATTCGTGAAGCATTGCCCCACAGCCGCTTCGCTCGTCCGGGCTACGGGCATCCTATAATGTGTGACGTCTTTCGTTTAAGAGATGATCAAAGCTCTGGCGAAGGGTTGCCATCGCAAGTTATCCAATCATTCAAACTAAAAAAATTCAGCCATGCCCGCGGTTCGCCAACATCCCCACTTTAAATCACTAACTTATACTGGCTTAGTCCCCGGCCCGCGCCTCATCATCACCGGCGCGGTTCACGGCAACGAGACTTGCGGCACCAAAGCCATTCAGCGCGTCATCAGCGACATCGATTGCGGCACATTGCATATCGCCAGCGGGCAAGTTACTTTCGTGCCCATCACCAATCCGCTCGCCTATGCCAACGGTGACCGAGTAGGTGACCGCAATTTGAACCGCAACCTAGCAGCAACAACAGCACCGAGAG
>JAYVYF010000325.1:0-5522 GCA_043784585.1 Burkholderiales bacterium | reverse complement strand
CCCTGGACGACTGCCGCGTGGATTTTTCTCACCATCGGCATCGCGCTCGGCTCGGCGTGGGCTTATTACGAATTAGGCTGGGGCGGCTGGTGGTTTTGGGATCCGGTCGAGAATGCATCGTTCATGCCGTGGCTGGCCGGCACCGCGCTGATTCATTCACTCGCGGTCACAGAGAAGCGCGGCATATTCAAAAGCTGGACGGTGCTGTTGGCGATCATCGCGTTTTCACTGTCTCTGCTTGGCACATTCCTCGTCCGCTCAGGCGTGCTCACGAGTGTGCATGCGTTTGCGACCGACCCGACGCGTGGCGTTTTTATTCTCGCGTTTTTAGTGATTGTGATTGGTTGCTCACTGGCGCTCTACGCATGGCGTGCGCCCACGCTCGGCCTCGCCAAAGCGCCGGGTGCGTTCACCCCCGCGTCGCGCGAATCGTTTTTATTGGCGAACAATATTTTGATGGTCGTGGCGATGTTGGCGGTCGCGCTCGGCACTTTGTATCCGCTGTTTATGGATGCGCTAGGCTACGGCAAAATTTCTGTCGGCCCGCCGTATTTTGATCTGGTATTTGGCTTACTGATGCTGCCGGCGCTGTTTTTAATGGCGGTGGGGCCGATTGCGCGCTGGCGCAGCGCGACCCTGCCCGAGCTGGTCACGCGCTTGAAGTGGGCAATGGCAATTGCTGTCATTGCCGGCATCGCTATGCCACTGTTGATGGGCAAATTTTCGGTATGGATCGCGATTGGATTGACGCTCGCGGTATGGATTGTGGGTGCCAGTGTCACCGCAATTGCACATCGCTTCAAGCAAACTGCCGCCCCCGGTTTTTTTGCAAAACTCAAAGCCAACAACACCTCGTTTTACGGTATGCATGCAGGTCATATCGGTATCGCCGTATTTGTGGTGGGCGTAACGATGGTCAAAGGTTATGAGAGCGAACGCGACATTCGCCTGGCACCGGGCGAGACTGCCACGGAGTCAGGATATAGCTTCAAATTCGTCTCGCTCGCCGATGAGCCAGGACCGAATTACACCGCCATCAAAGGCAATTTTGAAATCAGCAAAGATGGCAAATTAATTCGCGTTCTGAATCCTGAAAAACGCCGCTATTTTTCGTCCGGACAAATGATGACCGAAGCCGCCATTGATTCGGGCCTTACGCGTGACGTGTATGTGGCGCTGGGCGAGCCGGTTGAGGACAGTAAAAACGGTGCGTGGAGCGTGCGAATTTATGTCAAACCATTCGTCGACTGGATCTGGTTTGGATGTTTGATCATGGCGTTTGGCGGCATGCTGGCGTTGGCCGATAAGCGTTACCGGATGAAATTAAAGGCCAAGCAGGACGAGGAAATAGCGCCAAATGTGGCGGGCAAACTTCGCCTAGAGCCAGCTTTGGTGAAGGCTACAGCAAAAAATATTATAAAACCGCAAGGCGGGGATTGAGTCTATGGCTGAAACTACAACAAGCACCCCAGCAAATGCTGCGCCTGCCGACGCGCAAACTGCTCTGAGCCCGCCCGGGCCGAACACATGGACTAAATTCTGGCGCTACTGTTTGCCGCTGGCGATTTTTGCAGGTCTCGTCTGGTTTTTGTACAAGGGGCTGAGCCTTAATCCACGCGAAGTGCCGTCTGCGCTGATCAACAAGCCCGCGCCAGAATTTAAATTAGCGCTGCTGCAAGATAGCGAAAAATCGTTCTCGCCTGCCGACATGAAGGGCCAGGTGTGGCTCATGAATGTGTGGGGGTCGTGGTGCGTATCGTGTCGCTATGAGCATCCGGTGTTGAATGAATTGGCGAAGCAGCAACTGGTGCCGATCGTCGGTTTTAACTGGAAAGATCAGCCCGAAGATGCAAGGGGTTGGCTGAAGAAATTTGGCGACCCTTATGCGAAATCGGTGATGGATCGGGATGGCCGCGTGGCCATTGATTTCGGCGTTTACGGCGCGCCGGAAACCTTCGTGATTGATAGAGTCGGCGTGATTCGCTACAAACACACCGGCCCGATCTCGCCAGACGATATGAAGGATATTATCGTGCCGCTGTTGCAAGACTTGAAGAAAACTTAACGGCGAGAAATGTGAAAAGCGTAGATATTTTGAACCTAACTTCGTTCTCGATTAATTTGAAACGCAATAAAATACCAGGCGAGACGGGCATTTTTGCCTCAATAGCCGCGCCAGTGCTAGTGTTTAATTTTAGAAAAATAATTATTGCGATACTGCTCGCGTGCACATGTTCCGCCAATCTTTTTGCGCAGACCGCTACACCTTCGATGCCGCCCATGCCGCTGGAACAAGAGCTGCGTTTGAAGAAACTCGAAACCGAATTACGTTGCCTCGTTTGTCAAAATCAAACCTTGGCTGAATCGCCTGCGGGCCTCGCAGGTGACCTGCGCCGCGAGATTCGCCTGCTCGCCGACAGCGGCAAATCGAACGACGAGATCAAAGAGTTTTTACGCGTCCGTTACGGTGATTTCGTCCTCTACAATCCACCCGTGAGCCGCAAAACTTATTTGCTGTGGTTTGGCCCGTTTGCGCTATTGGCCGGCGGAGTCATGATCGCGTTTTTGATGGCGCGACAGCGGCGGTTAAAGCTGGGTGCGCCGCAGCCGTCAATTAGTGAGGCAGAGCAAGAGCGCGCTGACGCTTTACTCAAAGGCGATGATAAGAAGTAATTGAGCGGCGCACTGGCATCAAATCAGCGTAAGCCCGAGTATAAATTTGCGCCCCAAACAATTCTCAGCAAATCCTTGATGGATGACTTGACTCAAACACCTGCATGATGAATCCAGAAAATCAGTTGCTTGACTGCATCCGGGAGGGTGATTGGCCATCAGCTTTGGCATTAGTGCACAGCCAAAATTTCACAACAAAAATAGCGACACCAGGCTCATCTGTGTTTGCGTGGTTAATTGCACTTTATGCGCCAATTGAGCTGGTGATCGCGCTACTCCAATACCCCGCCGAGCATGAATCGATTGACCTTAATAAACTAGGGTTGCTCGAACTCTCTATGCATGAGTCAAGTACCAAAGAAAATGCGTTTGAAATATTTTCGTCATTACTCAAGATGGGATTGACGCCTAACGTGTTGATAGGTGGGAGGGGTTGCACGCTATTACAGCTTGCAATGGATCTGAACAAAGTGCGAGAGGTTAAGGAGCTTCTGCGTTACGGAGTCGATCTTCATCAGATGAGCGTGTATGGAAGCGAAAGCACGAGCAATTTGGAAGAAGCGAAGCTCATCAGCAACGCTGCCGATCAGCTCGTTCTTGAGTCAACGGGCTAGGGTAGTGCTTCGCAATTGATGCGACTTATTCAATTGCCCACCGAACCGCTCCTTCCCCCGGCGATGGGGGAAGGAGATATATCAAGGCGAAATTGCACAACTATTGGGATAAGTTCTAAACAGAATGAAGCACTACACTAGCTTTTTAAGCCTGGCTCGTTTCATCAAGCCCAACATCGGCGACAGAAAAATTCTAATTGGCCCGCGTAATTGCTTCGCATCGCCGTAATTCGCGATAAGCTATTGGGCTGCGTGTTTATGCCGCAATCGCCGCATCTGTACAAGGCGCAATTTTTCGAATTGCGCTTCCCGCGGCATCTTCTGCGCATTGAATATCGTAATGCGTTTGCAAATTCATCCAACTTTGCACATCGGTTCTGAAAAAACGCGCCAGCCTGAGTGCAGTATCAGCGCTGACGCCGCGCCGTTCTCGGACTATTTCATTAATGCGTGCTGGCGTCACGTCGAGCGCGCGCGCGAGGGCGTTGCTGGAAAGACCCAGCGGCTTCATGAATTCCTCGCGCAAAATTTCGCCGGGATGAATAGGAGGTAATTTTTTGCCCATGTTTAAACTCCATCAATGGTAATCAACAATTTCGACATCCTTGGGACCTTGGGGTGTCCAGATGAAACAAACACGGAACTGGTCGTTAATACGGATGCTGTGCTGACCTTTACGGTTGCCCGATAGTGGTTCCAGCCTGTTGCCAGGCGGCGCGCGTAAGAAGTCTAGTGTCGCCGCTGCATTTATCTGCTCGAGTTTGCGGCGCGCAATAGATTCAATATTCACAAATCGCTTAACGCGATTGCGCTGAAACAAGTTTTGCGTATCGGCGCACTTGAAAGTCAAGATCATTCATGCATTGTATATCGATATACGATATGGGTTCAACAGGCATTGTTACTAAACGCATGGGTGCAGTGGCTATCGTGGATATTTACGCTCAAATCGGCGCACACATCACCTGTGCATCCGCACGCCAGCCATTGCTCACCAAATCCTTGATGAATGAATTGCTGGTCGAATAGCGGTATTGGTAATCGACCGGAGTGGCCTTGTTGTTGAACACGCGAGTCACGGCCAAGAGCCCATCTGCGCATTGCCCATTGGTGGCTTGAAAAAGATAAAACGGTGTGCCGCTAAATTGCCAGCGATTATCGGCTTTCAATTGCGCGCATTCGGTAGCGTCCAGCGTGAGCAGCGTGGTGGTGACGGCTACACCCGCGCCGCCTGCGCCGGCAAACACGCAGACGGGCGCGAGTGACGATGCGGTGGCGGTTGAGCCTAGCGGAAACGGACGGCTCGGGCTGCGCACCACTCGAAATGCGTTGCGAGTTTTTTGCGTGCCCAGAGCTGCGCCGGTGATCGGCGTCAATATACCGCTTGCATCAGTGACACCTAAGACTTCGCGGCTGACCTCGCTGTTAAAGGTTTCTTCCACTGTAGCGGCCCCAGTCCACAACGCAGTCGGTGCCGTGTAATCGATATGCATTTGGTCATCAATCCCGCCCTGAATATTGCGGGTTCGGGTGAGCTTATTCATGGCGCCCGCACTGCCGCGCAAGTAGGCATCAAAAAACGTGACCGACCAGCCGAATACATCATTGGCGTAGCGGGTTTCGTAGCCGTGCGTGACATCCGTCAAGGCAACAAAATAACGCGATGCCTGAAATTTATTCATCGCCTGTTCCATTAAATAAATCGGTGCGGTGGTGTCGGCGGTGCCGCCAATGGCGAGATAGGGCGTCTTCACTTGGTCGGCGGTGGCGTTATCGTTCCCGTAAGCCGGCAGCAGGCGCTGACCAGCGTAGGGCACATAGCCAACCATCGCTTTAATTCTGGGATCCTGCACCGTAGGCCGCGCGCTGAGGCTTGGGTAGCTAGCAGTCAAGTGTGCGCCAGCCAGCCACGTCATGGTCGCCCCGCCCATGCTACCGCCGATGCCGCCGATTTGATCTGCGTTGATGCGCGGACCAAAATCGGGATGCGCCAACATCGTGTCCACAGTTGCCTTGATCGAGAGCGGGCGCAACGCTTGTAGCTCCACAAAATAATCAAAATTGCGGATCACGTAAAGCACGTCGTTTAGTCCATCGAGATGGATTTTTGAAAATCGCGAATCGCCATGAAACGGAGCCGCCACAATGTAGCCATAAGCGGCGAGCTTAACCAGAAAATCGACCGATTTACTGTCCAGCGGGCTTGAGCCCAGGCCATGTGAAAACACCAGCAGC
>JAYVYF010000324.1:0-3144 GCA_043784585.1 Burkholderiales bacterium | reverse complement strand
CGATGGGCCATTGCCGGTCAGGGCCTTGCGTGGCGCAGTGCTTGGGAGGTTTCCGAGGAAATTGAGCGCGGGCGGTTGGTTGAAGTACTGCCCAAGTTTGCCGCTCCTGGCAACGATATTTTTGCGGTCTATCCCGATCGGAAATTTCTACCTGCCAAAGTACGGGTATTCATCGACTTCATGAAAAAAACCTTTGGCGATCCGCCGTATTGGGAGCATGTAAAAAAATAGGCTTTGCGGCTTATCCTGCATGGACGCGCCTGAGGGCTAAGGCTTAAAGCGCAAGGCTTAAGCGGCGAGATCTCGGGGTCAAAGCCTATTGCGCAAAACCCAAACAGGACGGGTAACCGCAATGATATTGCCCAAAGATGCCCGTCAATAGGGCATCTCCAGGCATAGTGTTTCGTGATCTGCGCTGATACTGTGTTTCTGGTCAGACTGCTGGATCGCTCCAAAACCTTGACGTGTTGCCAGATCGTTAATCCAGCCCCTCAGTCCAGATGTTTAATCTTTCTGGCCAGGTTTACCTTGCCCTTCCACTCGCGGTGCGCTTTGTTGCTTTTCAGCTTGCTGTGGTTTCTCAGCATGCGGCTGTTTTTCGACCCGTTGTTGAGGTGGCTGCTGTTGTGTTTGACCCTGCTGTTGCGCACGCTGAGACTGAGGCTGTCTTTGAGGCTGCGCTTGAGGCTGTTGCTCTACCGGTTGCTGAATTCGGGCAGGAGCCCGCTCCTGACGTTCTTGCCGTTGGTTTGGGGCTAGGCCCTGCGGCTCATACTCTGACTGCGGCTTATTGCGGCGATTTGCATTTACGTCGCCCGACTCCGCTCCGCGATTTTGTCGAACCCGAGGTTGCGCATTTACATCGACGCTACCGGTTGCGTTGGGTTTACCGCCCTGCGTGTAGGCAGGTTGCGGCTGCGCGACGGTGGGTGGTACCGATGTGTTGGCTGAAGGCGAGTTTGGGGCACCATCAGCGCGGGGTGCTGCACGCGAAGGAATCGTTACAGGTGCAGGCTGCGGCAAGTTAGTAGATTGCTGTACCGGAGAGCGCACATTGTTGATGGGCGCATTCATGACTGCGCCACCCACTGCCGCAGGCGTGGGATTATTAGTGCCGCCTCTTATCATCGGGGCTGGTGATACTGGCGATGGGATAGCGTTTTGTGGCTTGCCGGCAACTGTGCCACGCGCTTGTGGTGCATTATTATTATTGTTGATGATTGCTGCAGCACCAACCGCCGCGCCCGCCACTGCGGCACCGGCAATAGCGGCACCCGAACCGCCCCGCCCTGGAATCTGGTTTTGCGCCTGTCCCGGCGATAGTTGCCCTGGCTGGCCCTGACTTTGACCCTGTCCCTGTGGCTGCCCTGCGTAAACAGGTGCCACCACATTATTTCGACCCGCTGACGACACCGAGTTTGGCACACCGGGCTTCGCACCCTGCATTGGCGCACCCGACATTACCGGTTCGCCCTGCATGACCGGGCGAGGCACACTTACCACCTGCTGCGGGACATAGTTCGCCATCATTGAAGGCGTTGCGCGGATTGCATTCACAGCAATGGGTTTGGATTGGGCAAAGATATTCTGATTTACAAATGTCGCGCCAGGCACTTGGTTTTGATATACCGCCGGCGGGTTGTAGTTATTTACGGTGATGTTATTGGTCACGTAATTGACATTGCGAATATATGTTGCGTTGTTTGTGTAGCTTGGAACGTAGTATTCACTCGGAGCCAGTGGGAACCAGCCAACCGGAGAGCCAATGCTCACATTCACGCTCAGACCTGGACTGCCATACCAAGCCACCAACGCGGGTGCATAAGCAGGGCGACGATTGTATTCGCCAGGCCACCAGCACCAGCGCGAGTCAATGGTGACCCAGCGCCCGTAATGAAACGGTGCAAAGCCCCACGGAGCGTCGTCTACCCATGTCCAGCCCCAAGGATTCACATACGACCATGAGCCGTTTCGATAGGGTGCCCAGTTGGATGAGACGTTGCGAGGGGCCCAAATGCGGCCATAATCTCCGTTGTCGATCCAATCACCATACGTGTCCAAGTCTTCGTAACCTGTCATATAAGGCGAAATGACTTGTGAGCTTGCATAGCGGGTGTAGGTTTGATCCCATGAGCGGTCACGCCCATCGGCCCAGCGACCAAAATTTGATTCAACCGCGGTTTCAAAGCGAAAGTTGGTGTCACCCCTATTGGAACCCGCGCTGTTATAGCCGGCATTTTCGCCAAACACCACTAAAGTGCGGCCACGATCCACGGTAATAACATTTTCACGGTTGCCCCCTCTGGCGGCACTTTCAAACCTTGCGCGGCCTGAAAACACTGAAATACGGCTTTCCTGCCCATCAGCTGATGCGTTGATCGCATAACGACCGTTGCTCTCGATAAAAAAGCGGCCCTCGCCCGTTTCTACGCTGAAGGTGTTTTGATCCCGGTCGCTGCGGGTGCGGATATTAATGGTGCCGCGCTGCAGATAAGCTTGAGTCTGATCGTCTGTGATGCGGATAAAATCAACGATCGAATTATTATCGAGGCGTAATGCCGATGAGCCGATTCGAACTTCAGCGCGCGACGCGGCGCCGGTCCAAACAGAATTTTCGCTGGTGACCGGATAATTGATTCGTGCCGGTTTCCAGCCCTCGTTTCGATCCATGTAAAAAGAAACATTGCCTTCTGTCAAGCTAACGCGGCCCACTCGGTTGGGCGGCTCGGCAAACGCCGAGAAAGCGGAAGTGGCGAGTACTGCGCTCGCGATCACCGCGAGAGCAGTACCTGCGCTTAGGAAAGATGCAAACCCAAAAAAAGACTTAAATGCAGGTCGAGAAACTGGCTGGTTGATTGTCCTACTCATAATTTTTTCCTCTAGTGGCGGCGCTGGCGAACCAGCTGCTCCGAGATTGTCCGAGTTAGATTTTTTTATTACTTCTGTGAGGCTTGTGCGCAATTCATACTTCAACAACGAATGCAGCACGCTTTCGTTGACTGGGTTTTGGCTTGCTAAAGCTGAAGCGCGGTCGAACTGCCCCCAAGTCAGAGAGTTTTAATCGCGTATAACTGAAATTCGTGAGAACATAGAAACGTTGAAAAACAGAGTGTTAGAACAAACTGTCATTAGAATGGTTTAAAT
>JAYVYF010000323.1:0-3967 GCA_043784585.1 Burkholderiales bacterium | reverse complement strand
ATATCCAGATAACTTGCATGCGCGTCTTGTTGAATATCGACCGCGCCATTGATAGTGGACACCACAAAAATTTCTGATAACGCAAACGTCGTTCGCTGGCGCAGTTGATCTTGCGAGCGAACCGCCTGCTGCCAAAAACTTTCCATGGTCGAATTAATGAACCGACTATCGCCTTTCGGTCCCTTGTCGATCACCACGTATTTCCAGTGCGAAGGGTTGCTCAGCGGCAGCGCAAGCTGCTCTTCGATCCAACGCGAGTAGTCTTTCGTCGCCACTTCATTAATCGTCGTCATGTTCGGCCCAAACGTGGCCTGCGTCAGGAATCGGGCTGCTTCCGCTTGTGTTGGCAGCGTAGTCGACCCCGTTGGCGTCGTTACCGTCACACTAATTGCCGCAGTTGCTACACTGCCGTTCCCGTTATCCGTCGCCTTCGCCGTAATGGAATAAGTGCCTGCCAGTGATGGTGTCCAGCGAAATACATAAGGCGTTTGGGTCGCCTCGCCCAGTTTTACGCCGCTGGCCAAGAATTCCACCTTCACCACCACACCATCCGTATCCGACGCGTTCGCGGCGAGGTTAACCGACGTGCCTGCCACCAAACTGATTGCCACTGTAGGAGCCGTCAAGCTCACCGTCGGCAGCTTATTGGGGGTGATGACTGGCGCCGGATTTCCGGTGTCGAGCACCACCTGCCAGCCGGTACCCGCCTCGGTTAAGCCCCCACCACTCGCGAGTGCCGTGCCATTCATCAGCCAGATCGCAATTCTGCCGTCGGTGTTGAGAAATATTAAATCAGCTTTACCATCGCCATTGAAGTCGCCCGTGTGCGTTACCGTCCAGCCAGAGGCAGCGTTGAGCAAGCCCGCGCCACTCGTTAGGTCTATGCCGTTCATTAACCACAGGGCGATTCTGCCGTCCGTGTGGCGGTACAGGATGTCGGCTTTGCCGTCACCGTTGAAGTCGGCAACCAAGGTGGCGCTCCAGCCGGTGGCGGCATTGAGCACGCCGCCGCCGCTGGTTAAGCTGAGGCCGTTCATGAGCCACATCGCAATCCTGCCGTCGGTGTGACTGTACAAAATGTCGCTCTTGCCGTCACCGTTGAAATCCCCGGTATGGGTAACGCTCCAGCCCGATGCGGCTTCGAGTAGCCCCCCGCCGCTGCTCAAGCTGAGGCCGTCCATAAGCCACATCGCGATCCGGCCATCGGTATGACGAAATAGCAGGTCGGCCTTACCATCGCCGTTGAAATCGCCCGTGTGCGTCACATCCCAACCAGAAGCGGCTTCGAGTAGCCCCCCGCCGCTGCTCAAGCTGAGGCCGTCCATAAGCCACATCGCGATCCGGCCGTCAGTATGACGAAACAAGATATCGGCCTTGCCGTCGCCATTGAAGTCGGCAACGTGGGTGACCGTCCAGCCTGACCCGGCGCCGAGCAGACCTGCACCGCTAATAAAAGTAGCACCATCCATGAGCCACATGGCGATGCGGCCGTCCGTGTTTCGAAACAGGAGGTCGGCTTTGCCGTCGCCGTTGAAATCGGCGATGTGTGAGACCGCCCAGCCGGGGGCGTTTAGCAGGGTTGTTTTGCTGGTGACCGTGGTGCCGTTCATCAGCCAAAGGTCGACTAAGCCGTTGCTGTTGGCTAGCACTAGGTCGCTCTTGGCGTCCAAGTTGAAGTCGCTGGGAGCGGCGTGAGCAGAATTGATGGTGCAAAGATTGATCAATATTAGCGCAATAAAAGTGAGCAGACGTGTGAACGATGGCAGCAGTTGACTGCTGCGAAAAACTCGGTGGGCTAGCGGCAAGATGAAGCTCCAGTTGGGTTTTGGCATGGTGGGTCAATAGGCTATATTGCAGAAACTAAATCAAGACAAATGGTAAAGGGCAGTGCGCTGCAACAGCGCTTGTCGCTGAAAAACGACAGAATGATTCACGCATTCAGATAAAGCCGACCAAAAAAACGCGTGCTTGATTGTGATTTGGTGGCGCAATAAACATGCCACCATCAAGAATTCACGAGGTTATTGTGGGTTGTGTGTTGTGAAAACGCATTTTACGTATCTAAAAATGCGGGCATTACGAAACCGTCGATGTGACAATACGTTTTTTGTGAACGCCTCGCCCAACGCTTGCCGCCTGCGAGACGTGATTTTCGCCACACGCTGCGAACAGATGCGCCCAACATCGCCCCGCCGAAGTGGCTGCTCTCTGCTCATAAATAGCCAGATTGACTTTAATCTGATGGCAAGCACCAACAACGGCGCGCTTCGCAGCCTATTTAGAGCCGCTAACCCGCGCGCATGCTAAGGGTCTGCTTTGGCAATCGGCGTTTAGCTGGAGACCGCGCGGTACGCCCCAAACCCCAGCGCGGTGAGCGTAAACGAGCCTACAAGATGGGCTAGCGCGACTACCACCGCCGGCATGACATCACCGCGCACAAGCAACCCGACTACTTCTGCTGAGTAGGTCGAAAAAGTCGTTAACCCACCAAGAAATCCGGTAATAGCAAACAAACGCCACGCAGGTGAAAGTTCGGGATGTCTCGCGAAGTAGGCCACTGCCAAGCCCACTAAAAATCCGCCAATTAAATTTGCCGCAAGCGCATGCAGGGGTCACGCATGCAGGGGTCAGGTCTTTTATTATTATATTTGATGTTTATGTTGTTCTTAATATTTTTTAGAAATATGATAACAAAAGACCTGACCCCCTATGCCGCGAAATCTAACTTCGCCTTACCAACAACCTCAGAACTGGTGGGATTGGGCGGTGGGACAGTTGACCCAAGGCATCGACTGGTTTGAAATAAATCCGTTGTGAATGTGGTGAACGCGGTCTCAAATTTAGGTTGAAATACGTACCACAGCGCCTTGCCATCTGCCGAATAGGTGAACCATGCTGCGAGCAGCGGATCGTTTGGATCACGCGCATCCTGCCAAATGAATAAGCCCGAGCCAGGATCTGCGGGATCCCACCACTGGCCTGTGTAATCAAGTGTTACCCATGGTGCCTGCTTTTGGGCGCGCGCACCGGTAACCACGATCGGGACGTTTGAAAATAGCGCTCTCCGGCCATTCGGCACTTCTTGGCCGTCTAAATCAACAAGGAAAGACACCACGGTCAGGGTGTAATTGCCCGCCGGTAGTCTGCCTAAATCAAATTCCTCACGGAGCGACGGAGTGCAAGTCGGTGTCGGGATTTTTATTTGCTCGGGAATCTCAACGGTAATATTGTTGCTCGCCATTTTGACGCTGTAGTAGTCGAATTTGTACGGGCGGCTGCATGTGGGGTCAGCCATGCTGAGCTTTAAGGTATCAGCGGAATTCGGATATAGCGGCAACAAGGTATGCTCCGCCGGAAGCCCATCTGCGCGGGCAAAACCGGAAATCATCATTGCAGCCACGCTAACAACGAAGGCAAGAATGGCTAACATCATATTCATTCGCCTGCTCATGGTTTGAACCGCTGAATGTTGATGATTTGTTTGACGCCGCCAGCGAACGTGACCGTAAACTTTCCCTCATCCGCGCTGCCAACATTGGTGAAATCAAGGCTTGCTGTTCCGACCACAGTGCTGGTGGTCGGATTCGGTAGTGGAATCGTGGGGCCGGGCATACGACTGGTTTCAATCAGGGCGACCGTGCTGGTCGCGGCATTGGATGTCCACTGCGGTTGGAACACATACCACTTCGCTTTACCATTAGCGTCATAGGTAAACTAGGCCGCCAGTATCGGGTCGTCCTCACGAGGAAAATTTGGTCTGGGCCGCGTGTCTTGCCAAACATATAGACCAGAGCCTGAATCAGCAGGGTTCCACCATTGGCCGGTGTAGTCGAGACGAACGTTTTCTGAAGCTTTTTTAGCTCGGCCATTGGTGACCGTGAACAGCGCATTGACGATGGGCGGGAAAATAGTGGGCGGATCACCAGGCCATCGGATGACAGTAATTGTGTAACTGCCCGCAGGAAGG
>JAYVYF010000322.1:0-4778 GCA_043784585.1 Burkholderiales bacterium | reverse complement strand
AACAGGATCAGACGGTGGGGGTGTTTGCGCGAACGTTTGAAAAGCGGATGCTGAGAGCAAACTTGCGACAATGAGTGACTTTTTAGCTTTTTTCATTGGTTATCACCTTGTAAATTATGAATCATGGGAACAGATACGATAGGTTTTATATTTTTACTGATTCGCAACTTCTCTTAGCATGTAGCGTGCCACGAGCAAATTGAATCGTAATATTTGACTGTACTTACAATGGCCTACACATTGCGCGGACTTTTATTAAAAATCCGTAACTCTGATTTTTCATGCACCGATAAATTGCATTTGACATTTTCGACGCGCTTATTTGGTGCAAAAGCGTTTGTCACGCCAATAAGGTGATCAAAGCGGACGACGCTTCTGTTCAAGCGTCAAAGCGAGCACTCCGATACAATGAAGGCTCTAAAAATATCGCACCTGGACCATTTTTGGCCCGTTAATGGCTCGTTAACCGTACTGATTTTAAATTCGGACCATGAGCTTTGATGTAGTGGCTTTGATGTAGTGGCTCTGTTGATATATCGCTCTGTTGATCTATGGCTCTTTTGATATATCGCTCTTTTAATATATGGCTTTTTTGATATGTAGCTCTTTTGATATGTGAATGCACCAAAATTATGACTCCACCAAAATTCTCCGCCGCTGCCGCGCTCGATGCCCTCAACCAATTTGCGGGGAAATTCGAAGAGGTGATTAAAAATAGTCCCGTTGCTGATCTCGATAAAAACGCACGTCAACGGCTCATTTCGCAACTTGCTAAACACGGTTTAGTCACGCGCGAAGAATACGAAATTCAAGCCGCGATGCTACAAAAAGCACGCGCAAAACTGACCGAGCTGGAAGCGAAGCTGACGGTACTCGAAGCGCAGATTGGGGCACAGCGCGGGGCACCAAGCGACACGCAGTTAAAGGCGTAACCGCTTGACCTGCGCTCACCTCCGGAATTTGCCTCCGCGCATGGCTAAGCGATGTCGTTAGCCGTCTTATATTCGCGTGCGCTGACCGGCATGGAAGCGCCGCTAGTCACCGTTGAGGTGCATCTGGCAAATGGCTTGCCTGCGTTTACCATCGTCGGACTGCCCGAGCTGGAAGTTAAAGAAAGCAAGGATCGAGTTCGTGCCGCGCTGTTGAACGCCCGATTCGAATTTCCCGCGCGGCGCATTACGGTGAATTTGGCACCCGCTGATTTACCGAAGGAAAGTGGGCGATTTGATCTGCCTATCGCGCTCGGTATTTTGGTGGCGAGCGGACAAATTCCGGGCGATAAATTAAAAAATTACGAATTTGCAGGTGAATTGGCGCTGACGGGCGAGCTTAGAAAAATTCGTGGCGCACTCGCGATGACCTACAAAGCGCATGGCGACGGTAGAGCGTTTTTGCTGCCGGTGCCGTCTGCGGAAGAAGCCTCGCTGGTCAAAGACGCCACTGTGCTCGCGGCTAAAAATTTGCTGCAAGTCTGCGCGCATCTGGCGGGGCGCGAAACCATTCCGCCGTTTATCAGCGTCGCGCCCATCTCGGTGGCCCATTACCCTGACATGTCGGAAGTTAAAGGCCAGGCACACGCGAAGCGAGCGATGGAGGTCGCCGCTGCGGGACGCCACAGCTTGCTCATGATGGGCCCACCGGGTACCGGCAAAACCATGCTGGCCGCACGTTTTCCGGGGATCTTGCCATCCATGACTGATGCTGAAGCGCTCGATGCGGCGGCGGTGCAAAGCCTGGCCACGGGTGGCTTCAAAGCTGAAAATTGGCGCAAGCGCAATTACCGGTCGCCGCATCACACGGCCTCTGCGGTGGCCTTGGTCGGTGGGGGCGGTAACCCCAAACCGGGCGAGATTTCATTGGCGCATCAGGGTGTCTTATTTCTGGATGAATTGCCCGAATTCGACCGGGGTGTACTGGAGGTCTTGCGCGAGCCGCTGGAGTCAGGCCGCATCACGATTTCACGAGCCGCACGCCAAGCCGATTTTCCCGCCGAGTTTCAATTGATCGCCGCAATGAATCCCTGTCCGTGCGGCTATCTGGGGCATTACACCAACAAATGTCGATGCACGCCAGATCAGATCGCGCGTTATCGCGGCAAAATTTCCGGGCCACTGTTGGATCGAATCGATTTGCAAATCGAAGTGCCCGCGGTGCCGCAATTGGAGCTGGTCAAAGCAGGTAACGGCGAGAGCAGCGCCGCAATTCAAGCCCGCGTGGAACGCGCGTACCGGATCCAAATTGCGCGGCAGAATAAGCCTAACTCAAAACTGGAACCCAAAGAAATCGAAACCCTTTGCGTACCCAATGAGGCCGGAGAAACGTTACTGAAAAATGCCATTCAGCGTTTGGGGCTGTCGGCGCGCGCTTACCATCGCGTCTTGAAAGTAGCCCGGACCATCGCAGACTTGGCCGCCGTCGAAAAAATTGAAACCGCACACATTGCAGAAGCTATCCAATATCGAAAAATGGATAAGTCAACGTTTTAAACTCAAGCCCCCGTATTGGCGGCGCTCTTCAGGCAAATATGCTCTATTTGCCCCGCCAGTTCTAGCGTTTCAATAAAGAATATCGTGCCGCACAATCAAAATCACGCGCATCACCGCACTCCACGCTGGATGTTCACATTGCTGTTGGCAGGGCTGGCGATGTTGGGCCCGTTTGCGATTGACACCTACATTCCGGCGTTTAACGGCATGGGCCGTGATCTCAACGCGAGTGCGCTGCAGATGCAGCAAACACTGTCGGTCTATCTGGCCGCGTTTGCATTCATGTTTTTATTTCACGGCGCGCTGTCGGACAGTTTCGGCCGTAAACCAATTGTGGTGATTGGGCTGGTCGGATTTTTGATTGGCTCCATCGGCTGCGCGTTGTCGAATGACATCAGCCAGCTGCTCATTTTTCGCGCGATTCAGGGCTTGTCAGTCGGCAGCGGAATGGTGGTCGGCCGCGCGATGATTCGCGATTTATTTGATGAGACCGATGCACAGCGCCTGATGTCGATGGTGACGCTGTGGTTCGGTATCGCCCCGGCGATCGCCCCGATCATAGGCGGACAGCTTTATGTGTCATTTGGCTGGCATGCGATTTTTTGGTTTCTGGCTGCCATCACCGCCGCGCTCATCGTCATCATCGTCTTGTCGATTCATGAAACTCTGCCGGAAGACAAGCGCCAATCTTTCCGCCCACAACCGCTGCTGACGGGTTACAAGGTGGTTGGCTCCAACATGCCGTTTTTACTGCTCTCGCTGGCGGTCGGTTTTAACTTTAACGCGTTCTTTTTATATTTCATGTCAGCGCCGGTCTACGCCACCGAAGCGCTAAAACTGGGCCCGCAGGAATTCGCGTGGCTATTCATTCCAGGCATTACCGGCATTATGGTGGGCGCATTTATTTCAGGCCGCGTGGCGGGCAAATTAAGCCTCAGACGAACGGTGAATTTGGGCTACCGCATTATGTTTGTTGCCGCATTCGTCAATCTGGCTTACGCGCTCATATTTGCGCCGTCCATTCCGTGGGCGGTGATCCCATTATTTGCCTACGCGATTGGTAGCGCCTGCGCGATGCCGTCGCTGTCGCTGATAGTGCTCGACATGTTTCCCACGCGTCGTGGCATGGCAGCATCGCTTCAAGGTTTTATTTCCGGCATCACCAATGCATTGGTCGCCGGGGTCATTTCGCCCGCCGTATCGCATTCGCCAAAATTGCTCGCCATTGCGATGGTAGGCCTGATGCTGACGGGTCTGGCCTGTTGGTTGGCCTATAAGCGAGTGCAGCCTAAAACACCGCGGATTGCATAATTATTCGGCCTGCCGGCAATACGTCTCTTGCGTAAAACATAGCAGCACCAGCGCGATCACGCCCCAAATCAGGATCATCGAAAAACCTTGCTGATAAGAAGCGATATCGAACACGCGCTTGCCTTCGAGCATGGTGCCCTGCCAGTGGCGGTCCAAGATCACACCGACCAGCGGCTGCATGTACATCGGCCCCTGAATCACGCCCATGTTTGACACCCCGGAGACCGTGCCCGCCAGCCGCGCCGGAACGGACTCTTTGGCGAAGGCAAAGCTGATAATAAAGCAGCTCGCAAAAAAACCCGTTGTCGCAATTAACACCACCAGCCAAAAATACGACAGACGTGGCGTGAAAATGAGCGCCGCCCACAGCAGCAGCGCAATCGCGAGCCCGCCGATATAAATCGATTTTCGGCGTTCAACACGATCCGATACCGCACCAAAAGCCAGGCTGCCTATGCCCCACGCCACCAGCATCGTCGAGCACAATCCTGCCGCGTTGGTCAGCGACAAGCCGTAATGCGTGGTCAAAAACGGCACACCCCACAGCCCGGCAAACGTCAGCACAATCGACGACGCGGCCCCGGGAATAATGAACATCAGCACCACCGTGCGGTAGCGCAACACCGCTCTCAGACCGTCAAATGCACCGTCAAATACGCCACCCAATACTTTGGGTGGCGCAAGGTCAGCTGCGCCGGTGGCATAGCTTTTATAGCCGCGATCAGCCGGGTCGTCGCGGACGATGAACCACGTCATCGCCGCCACCAGCAACGTAAATGCGGCCGTGGCCCACATCACACTGCGCCAGCCAATGTTGTCCACCATCAGCCGCAGCGGCGCGCCCGCAAACACCGCTCCAAACACACCTACCGCCAGCGCCACGCCTGATGCCATCGCGAATTGCCGCGCAGGCATCCAATGACTGGCAATTTTGAGCATGGATACAAACGCCACGCCAACCGAACCACCAATCAAAAAGCG
>JAYVYF010000321.1:0-3804 GCA_043784585.1 Burkholderiales bacterium | reverse complement strand
ATGGCGCGCATCGTGGTCGCCTATGCGCCTGCAAAATTAAACACGCACCGGGTGATTACTGATATGTGGTATCCGTATTTGATCGGCTTTGCGCGCCCGCCCATTCAGTCAAGTACTTGGTGGAAATACGTCGATATTGACCTTGTGAAACAAAAGGAATTCGAGGCGACTAGATAATGGCTTTGTGGCGTTTTTCTCGGATGTTAGGCATTGCCGCATTCGCGGCTTTGAATGGGTTGGGCCTGACTTCGTCGTTGGAAGCGAATGCCGCGCCGGTGAAAGCCATTCGGTTTTCGTTTTTGATTGCGGAAACCGAATTTGATCCGGCGCGTGTTTCCGACCTCTATTCCAACACTATTAACGATGCGATTTTCGAGTCATTATTGACCTACGATTATCTGGCGCGCCCGGTGAAATTAAAGCCAAGCATGGCAGCCGCAATGCCGGAAATCACCGAGGGTGGCACGGTCTATACATTCAAAATTCGGCCTGGTGTTTTTTTCACCGCGGATGCGGCGTTGGGTGATAAAAAACGCGAGGTGACCTCGACCGACTTCGCCTTTGCCATAAAACGGCTATTCGATCCTGCCAACCGCTCGCCGTGGCTCTGGTATGTCGAAGGCAAAATCGTCGGCGGTGACGAAGCCTTGGCTGCGGCTAAAAAGACCGGTAAATTTAATTACGATGCGCCCATCGCAGGCCTAGAAACACCGGATAAATATACGCTGCGGATTCGTATCAAAGAAGCCGACTATAATTTTTTATATATTTTTGCGACGTGCCAAACCGCTGCCATCAGTCGTGAAGCCGTAGAAAAATATGGCGCTGACATTGGCGCCCATCCCATTGGCACCGGCCCCTATGTGCTGACCGAGTGGAAGCGCTCGCACAAGATTGTGTTGTCCGCCAATCCTAATTACCGTGATGTTTTTTATGAGGCATTGCCACCGGCGGACGACGTGCGCGGGCAACAAATTTTGCAGATGATGAAGGGTAAGAAGCTCCCCATCGTGCAACGAATAGAAGTGACGGTGGTAGAAGAATCGCAGCCGCGTTGGTTGGCTTTCCTGGGCGGGGAAACCGACTACGCGAATGTGCCGAATGATTTTGCGGGATTCGCGTTTCCCGGCGGCAAGCTGGCGCCGTTTTTAGTCAAGCAAGGCATCGCAGGCGAACGCTTTGTGGAGACCGATCTGGTTTATACCTACTTTAATTTAGATGATCCGGTGGTCGGTGGCGTGACTCCTGAAAAAATAGCGTTGCGCCGCGCAATGTCGCTCGGCTACAACATTGGTGAAGAGGTGGCGGTGATTCGTAACGGGGGCGCTGTCATCGCCGAATCGCCTGTCCCGCCGGGGGTGGAGGGCTACGATGCTAATTTCAAATTGGCCGAACACTACAATCCCAGCCGTGCCAAGGCGCTGCTCGATGCCTATGGGTATATAGACCGTGACGGTGATGGTTATCGTGAAACACCTGACGGCAAACAGCTCACCGCGATTATGGGCAATGAGCCCGATACGCTGTCAGGCCAATACGCCGAATTGCGCAAAAAAAACATGGATGCGATTGGTATCCGCATGGAATTTCGGCGCGCGAAATGGCCCGACCTGAACAAACAAGCCAAGGCCGGCAAGCTACCGATGTGGCAGCTGGCGTGGGGTGCAGATTATCCCGACGCGGAGAATTTTCTGCAGAATTTATACGGCCCGAACACGACGCAAGGTACGAATTATGCCCACTTTCAAAATGCCCGCTTCGACGAGCTATACCGCCAAGCGCGTCAAATGCCGCCGAGTGACGCGCGCAATAAGCTCTATGCTGAAATGAAACGCTTGATCGCCGTGTACGTGCCGTGGATGCCCGGCACCCACCGGCTAAGAAACGAAGTCTGGCACTCGTGGTTGGTGGGCTATCGAAAGCATCCGATTTATAACCAGATGTGGATGTATCTGGATATTGATGATTCGAAGCGAAAGTAAATGTCTAAGAGAAAGACCCTAACATGGGCGGGTGTTTCAGAGCACTTGTGCTTCAAACGGCCCGCCAGTATTAGAGTGTGAAATATTTTTTTGGGCAATTGACACCCACATCACGAAATCTGTAATTGCTTGCAGGGTATAGTTTTGTGACTAATTTAAGACGTAGAATTGATCAAAGCCATATGCCAAAAATAACTGAAATGAATATGAAAAGCCCGCGCATTGGCGCCTCTGTGCTGGCTCTTTTTTTATCTGCATCGATGCTGGTATTGACGCCGACCGCATTTGCCGCTGAAAAGAAAACTATTAAAATTGCCTTCCGCGCGGCCGAAAATGGCTTCGATCCACAGCAGATTGAAGACCGCTATTCAACCGGCATTTGCGAAAATATTTTTGAATCATTTCTGACCTACGACTGGCTCGCGCGTCCGGTCAAACTGGTGCCCCAGACAGTGGAGAGCGTGCCGGAAGGCGAGGAGGGCGGCACCCTTTATACCTTCCGTATCAAGCCGGGTATTTTGTTTGCAGATGACCCGGTTTTCAAGGGCAACAAGCGCGAACTGGTCGCCAAAGATATGGAATACGCAGTCAAGCGTTTCCGTGACCCTGCCAATCGCAGCCCGTATTCGTGGTTGTTCGAAGACAAGATCGTCGGCTTCGACGAGTTTGTCGACAAAATGAAAAAAGCCAACAAGTATGAATACGACACGCCGATTGAAGGCATAAAAGTTCTCGACAAATATACGATTTCATTCAAACTGCGCGCGCCGGATTTTAATTTTCTGTATTTTTTTGCGATGCCGCTTGTGGTGCCTGTGGCGCGTGAAGTCATCGAAGGTTATCCCACTGATACGCGCGGCCATCCGGTGGGCACGGGGCCGTATGTGCTGAAAGAATGGGTACGTCGATCCAAGATTGTTTTGGAGCGTAATCCAAACTACCGCGGGCACACCCTCTCCACTGAATTTGCCGATCCGAATGATCCCTGGGATCAGGCCGCGATCAAGGCGCTGGCCGGTAAAACCCTGCCGTTGATTGACCGGATTGAGGTTTATCCGATCGAAGAAGAACAACCGCGATTCCTCGCGTTCATGAATGTGCAGCACGATTACATCGAGGAAACCCCGCTTGCGTATGTGCAAGAGCTGTTCGCAAATGGCAAATTATCGTCCGCCATGCAAAAGCGAGGTGTCTCGCGGTTTCCGGAGATGCAGCCGGAGATTACCTTTGATACGTTCAACATGGATGACAAGTTCGTTGGGGGCTACAAACCCGAGAACATTGCGTTTCGACGAGCGTTGGTACAAGCGCATGATCGACCGTCAGAAATCTCGATTATCCGCCGTGGCAACGCGATCCCGGTGATGAGCCCGATCCCGAACGGCGTGGTGGGATTTGATCCAACCTTTCGCACCATGGAACAAGAATACAACCCGGAAAAAGCGAAAGCGTTGCTTGATATGTATGGGTATGTTGACAAGGATGGGGATGGCTGGCGTGATATGCCGGATGGCCGGCAGATCATTCTGGAATTCAAGTATCGATCAAACGAGGAAGCCTCGCGCCAGCAGGCCGAGTTATGGACGAAAAACCTCAATGCGATCGGTATTCGTATGACCTCAGTGTCGCAGCAATTTGTCGATTTGCTCAAAGATCGAAAAGTCGGGAAGTATCAAATATCGAATGTCGCCTGGATTGCCGACTACCCCGATGCGCAAAATTTCTTGCAGCTTCTCTACGGCCCGAATACCGATATTTCCAATGATGCGCGGTTCAACCTGCCTGAATATAACAAACTTTATTCGGCTGCATTGAAACTGCC